>JAQUMP010000299.1 GCA_028718065.1 Chitinivibrionales bacterium
GACCATGTCCGCGCTCATGGGCACCTTGCCCATCGCCATCGGCTTGGGGGCCGGTTCGGAATCACGGCGTCCGCTCGGTATTGCCGTGGTGGGAGGGCTGCTATTTTCGCAGTTTCTAACGCTTTTTGTCACGCCGGTTTTTTATATCTACATGGAGAGATTTCAGGATGGTGTGCATAAAATGTTTTGGCAGGGCAATTAGTGCATCGGCAAACTGCAATGCGATTCGGTCAACTTAAATTATGGGCCACTGCAAAATCTTGCCCAAATTTTATGGCTTCGGATTGAATAGCGCCGGCGGCCACAAATTTTTTAACCGTGCCATTGTAGCGTTTGTCGCCCCCCCAATATTCGGGAAGCGAACAATTGCAGCAGCGCCGCAGGCGGCAGCGTTGCCGGGTTTGGTGCATTAAGCGGACCGCTTTGAATTTTTCGCTGTTGTAGGCCTCCAGAAAATTATGCTCGCACACATTTCCCAGTTCATATTCTCCGTTATAATCGAGGCAGCATAGTCCCATGGTTCCATCGCAGTGAATGGAGGTTTGTTCCATAACATGAACGCAGGGGGAATCGCCCGCCTGTAAATCGGGATGCGTCAATTCCGGCGAACCCAGGGCCCAATCGTGCATATCGCAACGCTGCGTGAAATCCAATCGGGGATTAAGCTTGCTGCGCCAATAATCTAAAAAAGCATCCGCTTCGGCCGTGTTAGCGTCGGACTCGATAAAGCGGATCCAAATGGCGGTGGCGGCTTTTTGCTGGTCTCGGAGCCGGATAAAATTAAGGATATTGTTAAGGACTACTTTGTGGCAAAGTCCGACCCGGATCTTTTCGTAAACTTCCGGCCGCAGGGACTCCAGCGAAAAGTGTATCCCGCTGAGGCCCATTGCCAAAAGGCGGGTGGCGCGTTCTTCGGTTACCAGTGAACCATTGGTTGTTAAAATAACATTCCTAAAACCGTGCTCAGCGCAAAGCTCCACGCGCTCTTCCAAAAGGCGATCAACAAACGGCTCCCCGTGCAAACCGATATACAAATTGGTAATGGCGTCCTTGTAGGGCGCTATTTCCGTGATGATCTTCTTAAAGAGTTCCATGGACATGACCTGCACAGTGCGTTTGGAGTACTTGGTCGGACACATCGAGCATTTCGCGTTGCAATGGGTGGTATTATTTATGTAAATAACCTTAGGGATTTTCACCGGTTTTTCACCGGATAGCGTCGGAGAGGGCGCGCTTTGCGGCGGCATGATTTTTTCGATATAGAGTGCCAAACTTTTAAACCCATCTTCGAGCTCCCGGGTACCATTCGCCTGGGCGGCCTGCATGTTCCGCTTCACTAAGGCGAGTACTTCGTCATTTAAATCGGCCCGATTAAGCTGCAAGGATTTCAACACATCATCGGAATTAAGTATGCGCATTAACGTTTCTTCCGCTTTTAAAGCTGGTGACTTTGGCATTTGAAATATCCCCCGTGTCAATTATCAAACCGCGACCGTGTCGAGTTTCTTTTTCACGGCGCCCATGAGCGAGTCGAATTTCTCAAAATCGGAAGATTTACCGTAAATGGTCCTAAATTTATTATAATATTCCAAGGCGCGTTTATTTTCGTTTTGTTCCACATAACCCACCACGGTTTCCATAAAAAGGGAGAAATCCGGAAACAAAGGCGGCGCGGCCCGGTCATGTGCTGCGCTGCCGAGGATTGCGCGGTAATGGTCTAAAACCGCTGCGGCCGATTTCGCCCAGGTAAACGATGATGCGGTTTGTAAAGTAGACGGGTCCAAGGGTTTGCCGATTGCATTGAACACCGCACTGCGGATGCTTGCCGGATCGTCCGGCGCGCAATACGAACAAGCGTCTCCCATATAATCGCCGATCGCGCCCCAGGACGAAGCCACGATCTTGCAGCCGTACCGCGCCGCTTCCAGCGTAACCAGGCCGGGCAGTTCGTACCAGCTCGGCAGGCAATGCACTGCGGCGGCCTTGTACGCGGACAAAAGCAGTTCTTCCGTAAGCCTGCCGGTAAAAATCGTTTTACCTTTGCGGCGGAATTTTCGGCAGGCATCGGTATAGGCCTGCTGATAGGTAAATCCGCCGTCGGCAAAAACGAGCGGAATGTCGTCGTCTTCGAGCGCTTTAAGAAGCATGAGCTGGTTTTTTCGAACCTCCAGCCGTGCCACACACAATACAAAATTCTTTACGCCGAAAGTTTCGCAAAACGGTTCCGGGCCGATTTCTTTTTCTTTGATGCTCGAACCAAAAGGCACGGCGCTCACCCGGGCCGACGGATGCAACTGCTTTACGTATTCGGCTTCGGTTTTGCCGCAGGCAAAAATCATGGCGGCGTTGGCGGCCGCGAAATGGGCCGTGGTAATGCCATCGGGATTTTGGTTTGCCGTTTGTGCATGCTGGGCAAGCAGCTCCATGAGCCGCGGAAAAAGATCGCGGTCCTGATTGCATTCCAGATACTTCTGAAAAATCATGAACGCGCCCACGGCCTTGTTCTGGTACAGGGGAAAATCTTCCTGCAAGGAAGTAATGACAAACGGGACATTCTGGCGCAGGGCATTTTGGGCAAACGCATCGGTAATCGCGGGGAGCGTAAGGTTAAAAAGATGGACGATGTCGTAACCGGATAAATCGCAAACCGGATCGGCGTTAATATCGACTTTGTGCCCTAAGGCCTGGAGTTCTTTTTGCGACTGCAGCATGACCACGCTGTCGCCGCCGGGTTGTTTGTCGATATGCGGGCGGTTTTGGAAAAGAATTCTCAATTTTCCTTTGCCGTCGGGCCGGACGCGCGTTTTTTTTAAGGGGGTGGCCCCGGCTGCTGTTGGGGGCGGCGCAAGATATTTCCGGACTTCACGGTCGCTCGTCAAGGTGTTCTCGCTCAAGAGCAGGGACGAAAAGAGCAGCGCCAATGAAAGCGAAAGATTCAACTCCTGTCCCTTGACGTTAAGGTAGTTTTGCAGAAACGGGTTTTCCATTAAAATGGCGTTGCGCCAGGCCGGATTATTAAACGCAATCGTATGCACGATGTCGGACGTAAGCACGATTTTATCGTTTTCACCCAGCTCCGATTGGGCAACGACCGCGACCATGTTCTGTGCCAGGCCCGTAACCGGCGTGCGGATCGGCGTACTAAGTCCCGGCGGATTGATTGTTTTTAAGTCGTCCTGGATTGTTTTGGCCGCGAGCCGGTAGTGAAAAAGTTTTTCGGGTACGATAACGAATTGTCCATCCAGGGCCGCTTCCATCAGAAAAATGACGTCCATGCCGTAGTTAAAGTAAAATTTATTGCGGCTTAAAATCTCTCGACGGAAGATTCCGTAGATTGCATACCAGTTCATTTTCTCGACGACGGTTTTGACCCGGCCCCGCAGGTCCATGCCGGCCGTATTGACCGGGTTAAACGGATAGGCGACGGGGACGCCGCTGGGGTCTATAAATTGCACGTCGCAAAAGCTTAGGACCGCGTCCGGGTTTGCAATCAGCAAGGCAACGCATTTGCTGATGAAGGTTTTTTCCCAATAATCATCATGCGCCGCCCACATAAAGAACTCACTGTCCGCCATATCGAGCACTTTTTGAAAATTCATCACGGCGCCTATGTTCGTTGGGTTGCGGTGTACTCTTACGCGCGAATCCTTGACCGCATATTCTTGACATATAGAATAGGTGGCGTCGGTAGAGGCATTGTCCGAAATCAAAATAATAAAGTTCGGGTAGTCCTGGGCCAGCAGGGAATCCAGCGCCCGGCGGAGCTGTTTTTCTGCATTGTAAACGGGGAAGCCGATGGTGACCGCCGGCGGCGCCGCGGTCGCCGGCATTGGGGAAAGGGGCCGTACAAAATGGGGCTTGCCGTCTTTAAGGGTAATGAGCGGGTTGAGTGGGTCCGCATAAATTTCCTGGTATTTTTTCAAGGCAATTTTGTCCCATTCCTGCAGGCCGGCATACGTAACGTAACCCGGAATTCCGTTTGCCATGCATTTTGCGCAGAGAGGATGCGCGTATTTTAATGCCTGTAATTCTTCCGGGGTCTTGGCCAGAAAATTATTCGCGATGTCGCAGGTCTTGTCGTATACGCCGCAGCAGAGCGGAACGCTGCCGTCCGGATCGATGGAGGTTCGGTCCGAACGCAGAAGGCAATCGGCCGGGGGATATTTCCGAGCGATGATTCTGCCTTCGTCCGGGCGCACTGCCATAAAATCAACGATCTGCCGGTCCTGTTCAGGAAGGCGGTCCTCGAGGTAGTCAAAAATTTTGCCGATAGGCATTAAAAAGGCGTAGACCGGGTGAAAGCGAAAGCGCAGGTCACGGCAAAGGCCGGCCATGCGATCGTAGTCTTCACTTTTAAGATTATGCAGATATTTATGATAGAGCAGCTCAACGTCGGCGGGCGCCTGGAGCTTGTCGATTATGCCGCGCAGACGGCGCATGTTTTCGATGACGTTTTCGATTTTTCCGTTACGGTGTGTAAAGGAATAATGTTCCGCGACCATGCCGGAATTGGAAATCCGGAAGAAGTCCGGCCCGGCATTAAGGATGTCTTCCAGGTCGTCGCGCAGGATGTTGAAATTGGTGGAAATCTCGCAGCGTAATCCCTGCTGCTTAACAAAACGTATAAATTGGGGCAACTGCGGATGGAGAAAGGATTCGGCCCAGTTAAAAAGCGCCACGGACGAGCCCGGGGGGGCATCGCGACTGATTTTGCCTATGATTTCCTTAAACAGCTCAAATTTCATTAAGCCGCTGCCCCGGTTTCCCCAGGGGCTGTTGCCCTGCGGGCAGGAGGGGCATTTAAGGTTGCAGCCCCAGGCGATATCGATATCGTAGCAATGCGCTCTTGTCAAGGTGTACGGCATGTGTTCCCTACTTCCGATCTGCGGCCCCGGTTATTGCGCCACGCATGCTTCGGCGGCGACCGGTGTGCTCGCCCGCGCGCCGCCGTACCGGCCGGTCATGCGCTGGCGGTAGGTATCGATGGTACAGACCTGGTACCGCGGACATGCTTTACATATAGGACGAAGCGCGCCGGTGAGCAGCGATTTTCGCAGCGCCCGGGCTTCGGGACCGTTGAGTATTTCCAGGCCCGAGCGGCCGTCGTTTAAGTGTCAGATCGGAAGAGCGTCG
>JAQUMP010000300.1 GCA_028718065.1 Chitinivibrionales bacterium
TTTCAGACATTAATACGAATATTAACCAATCGCCCCGCGAATGGGAAGCGATCTTTGATTCGCTCACGGACCGCATCTCGCTGCAGGACCGGCAGTTTCGTATTGTAAAGTGCAACATGGCCTATTACGACGCGCTGGGAAAAACAAAACAGGAAATTGTCGGCCGAAAATGCTATGAAATCATGCACCATACAACCGGGCCGATACTCTCCTGTCCCCATTGCCGTACCATGCGCGACGGCAAAACCGCCCGGTTTCAACTTGACGATAAAGAAAAAAACGAGTTTTTAGAGATTACCACTTCGCCCTGGCATAATGCAACGGACGTACGCATTGGAACAATCCATGTTATTAAGGACGTTTCCGAGTGCGTGCGCGCAACCGCCGATCTGCAAACGGCCATCGAACGCGCCAACAACCTCGCCGTAAAGGCGGAGCTGGGAAGCGTCGCCAAGGGCCAGTTTCTGGCCACCATGAGCCACGAAATCCGCACCCCGCTCAACGGCATTATCGGCATGATCGAGTTGCTCTTAAACACGGAATTGAGCGAGGAACAGCGCAATTTCGCGCAGATCGTCGGCGTCGCCGCGGAGTCTTTATTGTCAATTATCGAGGGGGTCCTGGATTTTTCAAAAATAGAAGCGGGCAAAATGACATTGGAGGAGCGTCCGCTCGACTATCGCAAAATCGTCATGGAGGCGCTGGATATTCTTTCTGTAAAGGCCAAAGAAAAAAACATCGCCATTTCCGCCCACATCGATCCCGATTTGCCCGGACTGCTTATCGGCGACGCCATGCGCCTCCGGCAGGTGCTCCTGAACCTCGGCGGCAATGCCCTTAAATTTACGGAGGCCGGGCAGGTTGCCATAAACGTGCGCTGCACTGCGCGGTCCGCTTCGGCGGTCACGCTCACCACGAATGTCGTCGATACAGGAATCGGGATCGCCGCCGAAGACCTCCCGCGGCTTTTCCGACGGTTCTCACAAATCGACAATACAATAGACCGCAAATACGGCGGCACGGGGCTTGGGCTGGCCATCAGCAAAAAACTCGTCGAATTATTGGGCGGTTCCATCGGCGTAACCAGCACGCCGGGCAAAGGATCTGATTTTTATTTTACACTGACCCTCCCCGTGACGGCGGAAATTGCAAGCGATGCCCTTGCCGCCGCACCCGCTTTAGAAAAGGCCTCCAGCGCGGAAAACGGCAGAGCTTTTTTCGGCAACGGTTCAAAATCCGTGCGGATTTTAGTGGCCGAAGACAACGAAATAAATTTGCTGGTTATCCGCAAAACATTGGAGAGCCTGGGAATTTTCGTTGACTGCGCCGTAAACGGCAAAGAGGCCGTCGAAAAACTTTGCCGCGAAAACTTTGACTGCGTTTTTCTGGACCTGCATATGCCGGTTATGGACGGCCTGTCGGCGGCAAAAATAATCCGGGACCCAACTTCGCCCGTTCTCAACCATCAGGTCCCGCTTGTTGCGGTGACCGCATCCAACGAAAAAAGCGAACACGCAAACTGTCTGGTTTCCGGCATTAACCGGATTCTGGTAAAGCCCGTGCGGCGTGAAAATGTTTTATCGGCGCTCGCTCCCATGCTCAAGCAAACGGCACGGGGAACGGCCCCGGCATCGCCGGCAAACGTACTTGACACAGGCGAATTGTTGTGCACGCTGAGCAACGATCGCGCTCTTTTTTCCCAAATCTTGGCGACATTCGCCAAAGGCGCCCACGATCAGCTTGCCGGCATGAAATCCTCCCTTTCCGGAAATAATCTTGCCGAGGCGCGGCGCATCGCGCATACGCTTAAGGGCGCATCCCTTAATGTCGGCGCGGTCGCCCTTGCGGCGCTGGCGGCGGAATTTGAGTCCGCTTGCCGGACGAATATCGGGCATGCCCCGGAAATATTTGAAAAACTTGAACAATCGTTTTTGTTTGTTGAGCAGGCGATTAATGCGGAACTGGCAAGAATATAAGAACGATATTTTTCCCCGGAGAAACCGATGAAAATCCTTATTGTCGAGGACGATCCCGTCAGCAACGCCTTGCTTTCGGCCATTCTTGCGCCCTTCGGGTCCTGTGACGTGGTGATGGACGGCATATCGGGCCTTACCGGTTTTGTAAGTGCGTTGTTGCAAAAACGACCTTACGACCTGATATGTCTTGACATCATGCTGCCGGGTCTGGACGGCCAGGGCGCGCTCAAGCAGATCCGGCAGTGGGAACAGAAAAACAATATCGGCGGTTTGGATGGCGCGAAAATAATCATGATTACGGCGCTGAGCGACAGTGCAAATATCCTGCAGGCTTTTCGCAGCCAGTGCGAAGGATACATCGTAAAGCCGATTCGCAAAAGCAACGTTCTGGGGCAGCTTAAATCGCTGGGACTTATTCCGGGTAGTGCGGTAGAAACAAAATAGACCTCTATCCCCAACCCCTTTCTCCTATCAGAGAAAGGGGGGAAGAGGAAAACGCACCCTCTCTGATAGAAGAGGGTCGCACGAAGTGCGGGGAGAGGTTAAAACCGGAAAATATAAATTTCTTTCCGGATTATTTTAAAAGCGGTGAATTATGGCCCAACAAACAAAACAGGTATGCATTATAGACGACGACCAGCCGGTGCGGGAACACCTGCGGCATATTCTGGAAATGTCCGGATACGAAGTGCACGAGGCCGCCAACGGAAAAGAGGGCACGGAATGTTTGGCGCTGCATGCGTGCGATATTATCATTACGGACCTTATCATGCCGGAAAAAGAGGGTTTTGAAACCATGCGTGAAATAAAAAAAGCGCATCCCGATTGCAAGGTCATCGCCATATCCGGGTCGGCGTATTTAAACATGGCTGTTGCGCTGGGCGCGGACGCCGTGATTGCAAAGCCATTTACAAAAGAGGATGTGCTCAGGACACTTTCGGAGCTCTGGCCATTATAGGCCACGGAGGCAATTATGAGAATTTTACTGGTCGACGATTCAAGCACCATGCGCAGGATCCAGAAAACGCAGCTTACCAACCTGGGGGTCACCGATATTTTTGAAGCGGGCGACGGCGAGGCCGCACTGGGCGTGCTGGCCAATACCACGGGGCTCGATTACATTTTGCTGGATTGGAACATGCCGGTCATGGATGGGCTCACGTTTTTAAAACGGGTCCGCGAAGACGGCACTTATTCTAAAGTAAAGGTCGTCATGTGCACTTCGGAGTCGGAAAAAGAGCGGGTCTTCGAGGCGCTTAAGGCCGGCGCAAACGATTATATCGTCAAGCCGTTTACCCCGGAGGCGCTGAAAGAGAAATTGAAATTGTAGAAACTTGTGCATTTTTGTTGACCTCACCCCATCACCCCGGTCCTTCAGCTTCGCTTCGGACCACCCCTCTTCCTCTCTCCGATTCGGAGAGGGGAAGAGGGGCAGGGGAAAAGGGGAGAGGTCTGACATATTAGGAATTATCCCGTGCAAACCGAAACTCTTACAAATCAGAAAACCTCCGCCGCCATGCGCGTTGGCGCCAAGCATACGGTCGGGGTTTCCGAAATGCTCATCGGCACCAAGGCGGGCGAAACCATCGTTACGCATGCCTTGGGCTCCTGCATCGGCCTGGCCATCCACGATGCCACAGCCTGCGTCGGCGGGATTTTGCACTATATGCTGCCCTTGTCCAGCGTCGACGAACAAAAAGCCGCCCAGAACCCGTTCATGTTCGGCGACAGCGGCATTCCGCAATTTTTCATGCAAGCCTATAAATTAGGCGCCACCAAGGAGAACCTGCGCGTGGTCATGGCCGGCGGTGCGCAGGTGTTCGAAAAACAGGATTTTTTTGATATCGGCAACCGCAATATTATTATCGCCCGTAAAGCCTTCTGGAAAAACAATGTTTTAATCGCGGCCGAACACGTGGGCGGGCATTTGCCGCGCACCCTCTACCTGGAGATCGGCAGCGGGCGCACCTGGTTTACCACGCATGGGGAAAGCTTTGACTTATGATAACACTCAACGACATGATGTCCAACGTGCAAACGCTGCCCGCCTTACCGGCGGCCGCCTCCCGGCTGGCGGCCGTGATCGCCGATCCAACCAGCGGCATCGAGGAGATTGTCGAGGTGGTGCGGTTCGACCAGGCCCTTACGGCCGCCGTTCTGCGTGAAGCCAACGGCATTTCTTCCGGCTCGCGGCGCATAATCTCGACCGTAAAGGACGCCGTGATTCGCCTGGGCGGGGCGCGTATTTTAAGCCGCAGCCTGGCCGGAGCGCTGCAGGCCCGGCTTGCCGAAGCCTTGCCGGGTTACGGTTATGGTGAGCGGGAGCTGTGGCGTCATAGCGTGGCCGCCGCGGTCGCGGCCGAGGAGCTTGGCGCTTATGTCAATAACGCCGACAAGGGCATGGCCTTTACCGCGGCGCTGCTGCATGATATCGGCAAGCTTATTCTGGGGCGCCGGGCGGGTCCTGCGGTCATGCAGGCCATTTGGGAATGCGTTGAAAAAAACGGCTTTACCTGCGTGCAGGCCGAAAACGAGACGCTGGGTTTCTCGCACGCCGTGCTCGGCGCCGAAATCATTAAGGCATGGCAACTGCCGGAAATTATAGAAAATGCCGTCCGGGACCACCATGCCGTCGGCGGCATCGCCGATGCGTGCACCGACACGGTCGCGGCCGCCAATATTATCGCCCATTGTATCGGCACCGGCCTGGGGTATGAGGGCATGAGTATTGCGGTGGACGATGCCCTTTCCGAGCGACTTGACCTTTGCAAAGAGGATTTTGAACGCGTTTGCGCGGGCGCCATGGGCCGGTTTACGCAGGTGTTGGCATTATATGAATAAGGCGGGGTGTTTATGGCATACACGATAATGGTTGTTGACGATTCGGAAACAATCCGGGCCATGCTGGTGCGGAGCCTCGGCATGACCGGCCTGCCGGTGGAAACGGTCGTGGAGGCCGCCAACGGCAAGATGGCGCTGCAACTTCTGGAAAGCAGGTGGGTAGATATAGTGCTCACGGACATTCACATGCCGCAGATGGACGGCGTAAGCCTGGTTTCGGCCATGCAGGCCAATCCGGAATTAAGCGACATTCCGGTCGTAATCGTATCGACCGAAGGGAGCGCCACGCGCATCGAAGAGCTTAAAGCCAAAGGG
>JAQUMP010000301.1 GCA_028718065.1 Chitinivibrionales bacterium
GCCAACGGTTTTCAGGTGAACCCAGGTTGGATCGGTGTAGCGCGCGGCGCGGCGTTCGGAGAAAAACTGGCGGCGCCGTTCACCCACCTGGTGTTTGCGTTCCTTGGAAAACTGGTTGATGGGGATTTTTTCGGTGGATAAAAACGCGGTGACGCGTTCCCGTTCAACGGGACTTGGGGCGATTTCTTCGATCTGCGCTTCGGTGACAAACCCTTGCAACGCGGCCAGTTTCTTAAGGCGCAAGGTTGACTGCTGAGAAACGGGGTCGGGGACGATTTTGGTAGCCATCAGGTCCTTTGCAATTCGTGCAGTTGGGAGGATATTACTTTTTGCTGCTGTAAAAGCGCAAACGCATTTTGGGGTTCGGCCTTAATGCGGCGCACAATCAATCGCAGCTGGTTCTTAAGATACAAAGATCGTAACCGTTGAACGCAATGGGCAAATTCTTCGTCGATGGTCTCGTCCGGCGCTTCCACGGGTTTTGCCAGCATGGCCGAAAGCGCCGTTTTTGTATGCGCATCCTCGTTTTCGGACATCAGCGCTTCGACCGGCCTTTGGGACAAGACCTGGTTGACCACCATAGAATATAATTTAGCGGAAAAATCATCGGTAAAAATTTCGGGCGTAATTAATTCCTGCGCCCGGCCTGCAAGACGGGGGTGATGAATGAGCAGCGCAATAAACTGGGCGCCCTGCGTGCGCAGATAATCGGCCGAAACGTCTTCGTTTTTTGGTTCCGGCGCCGCGGCACGGGGGTAAACGCTTGACGAACGGTTGAACCTGCCCTGGATAAGGCGGGCGTCCAGCTCCAGGCGCTCGGCGATCTGCTTGATAAATTCCCCCCGTATAATCGGGTCGGCCAGCGCCGTAAGCAGCGGCGTGAGTTCGGCAATCACGGCGCTCTTGGCCTCGGGGCCATCGCCGAGCGGGTGATGGGCAAGCGCCCGATTAAGCCCATAGGTAAGATAGTGCTGCGCCTCGGTAAGCAGCAGTTTTTTAAAGGCCTCCGCGCCATGCTTGCGCACAAAAGAATCGGGATCTTCCTGGTCGGGAATCACCAGTACCTTAACGGTAAGTCCCGCGGGTGCGAATATCGGCAGCGCGCGTTGCGCCGCGGCAATGCCCGCGTCATCGCCGTCAAAGACCAAAAAAACATTCGAGGTAAAACGGCGCAGGATTTGGACATGATCGGGTGTGAGCGCGGTGCCCGATGTCGCCGTTACATTACAAATCCCGGCCTGGAAAAGCGTTAAATAATCGATGTAACCCTCTACAATCAACACGCTGCCTTCGGTTTTAATGGCTGCCTTGGATTTATGCAGGCCGTAAAGCGTCTTGCTTTTATGATAGAGGGCGGTTTCGGGCGAGTTTAAATATTTCGGTTGCGTATCGCTGTTTAGCCCCCGGCCCGCAAAGGCGATGCAGCGGCCGGTAATATCGCACAGCGGGAACATAATTCGGTCGCGAAAGCGGTCGTAGGTGCTGGATTTTTCGCTCTTTTGCAGCCCAAGGCCCGCGGCTAAAAGCAGCTCGTCGGAAAATCCGGCCTGCCCGGCATGTTGACAAAAGCTACTCCAGCCTTCCGGCGCGTATCCGAGCATGAATTCGCGCACAAGACCCGCCGCAAGTCCGCGCGCCTTAAAGTAATCCACGGCGATACTGCTTTGCCGCACCTGCTGGTAATAAAATTGCAGCGCGACTTCGTGGATTTTAAGCAGTTCGGTTTTAGGAATGGCCGGGCCGGCTGGTCCTTCGGATTCGGCCGGCCGGGCATCCAGCGGAACGCCGGTTTCAACGGCAAGCTGGGCCAGCGCCTCTTTAAATTCCAGGCCTTCGTGTTCCATAAGGAACGTAAAAACGTCGCCGCCTTTGCCGCAGCCGAAACAGTGAAAAATCCCGCGGGCGGGGTTTACATGAAAGGAGGGCGTTTTTTCCTTATGGAACGGGCACAGCCCTTTTAAGCTCGACCCCACCTGCTTAAGGTTTACATAACGGCCTATAACCTGGGCAATATCCACGCGGCTTAAAATTTCGTCTTTGGCGCGGTTGTCGAATCGGGGAGACGTTGGTGCCGGCATAGACCGAAAATACATTTTGATTTGATGAAAAAGTATTCAGAAGTCAGGAGTCAGAAGTCAGAATAAAAAAGCCCTCTGTTTTCTGAAATACTGACTACTGAATACTGACCACTGAATACTTACGATGTTAATTATCTTTTTTTGTTGACATCCGATTTTTAATAATTAAGAACATAGACCCAAATAGCTTCGATGAAAGTTTTTTGGTCATGGAGGCTGCGAATAATGCAATACTCAAGAAATATCATGATTCAATCGCGGATGATCAAGTTTATGATTGGATGAAAGTAAATTCATTCCGCGCGTCCCCTGAAGAGGCAAAACAGGTAATGGCTTTTCAGAAGCAGGAAGATATTCTGAAGAAAAAAATTGCTGATGCTGGAATAGAAATATCTTCGTTACCGGATAATGCCCGGCAATAGAATCGAAAGTCGGAAAGGAAATCTTAAACAGATACCGTCATATTTGTCGGCGGTATCTGTCTTTTTTTAAATTGATAAAAATGCACAGGACATTTCAAAATGTTTTTAAAGGAGCTTTTTACGGCTTTTCTTCGTCTCAGAATTAGCTACAGAACGCTTTTCTTTGTTATTCCTGTTGTTTTTTCTTCTCTTACCGCCCAAACATGGCAAAAGTGCCCGGGGCCGGAAGGAGGGGATATTTTTTGCATTTATGAGCAAAAAAATGCTCTCTATGCAGGTACTTATGGGGGTGGTATTTTTAAATCCACTGATGCAGGAAGTACCTGGTTTGATATTAACAATGGGTTGGAAAATCTTATCGTTGGGAATATCTGTTCAATAGGAGATACTCTATTTGCAGCGACCTGGGGTTTTGGAATCTGCCGTTCAATCGACCAAGGAAAATCATGGCAAAATGTTTTTTTAGATACCCTTAATGGAGATACGGAAATTGATGAACTTGCCGCAATTGGTTCTACGCTTTTCGCCATAGCAAAATATGGCAACTTCCTCCGTTCAACCGATCGTGGTGCATCTTGGAAATCCCTGAATGGAAGTGATTCGTCTTTTTTGCGCTTTTATCGCCAAAAGGCGTTTATCAAGTTCGGCCCATATATTTACGTTGCAAGCGATTATGGAATTGCCCGTTCTTCCAATAACGGTGATTCCTGGAAAACCATGAATAAAGGATTATCCGACACACTTCTTTATTCACTCGCGTGCGATGGTAGCAGGCTCTATACGGGAACCTATTCAAGCGGGGTGTTCATATCTGATGACAGCGGTGCATCATGGATGCAAAGCAAGACGGGGTTGCAATATCCGGATAGGTCCCCAAATAAAGGGATTCCTCTCGTCTATGATATCAAAATTGATTCGCGGGGAATCGTTTATACGGGAACCGGCGGCGGTCTATTCTATTCAGCCGACAGAGGCATGAGTTGGCAGAAAATCGTGATCGACTCCACCCCTGAGCCGTCCGTAAATGGAATTCTAATTACAAATGCCGGCACAAAATTTATTGCTACCTCACAAAATGGCGTTTACCGAATTAACGGGGATTCTTCCGCTGCTCCATGCAATAAAGGCTTAAATGCTTTGACTATTTCCGGCTTGTCAATTACAAACAATTCTTTAGCCGCAGCAACATTTTACCGGGGAGTCTTTTGGAGTTCTGACAACGGCAATTCTTGGTCAACATTAACGAATGCTAATAATCCTAAAACGATATTTCAAGATGGAACCTCTATTTTTATAAGTGACTATTTTGGAATTCATAAATCTGCCGATCAGGGGAAGACATGGGCTTCCATTAATAATGGCATCGCCGATTCTGGATGGCTGGATATCTTTTCATTTACGCGAATCGGCAGGTATATGTTCACGGGAGGCAGAAATGGTCTTTGGCGGCTTGCAGACGCAGACATCGTTTGGAAAAATGTTACCAATGGAATGATCGTGGGTGTTTATAGCATAGGCAATAACAGGGTCGGCTTTTTTGCGCGGCAGGCAACGGTCTCTGGGCATCGGACGATTCCGGCGTATCATGGCACCAAAAGATCAATGATTCGACAAGTTATTTTTCCGCTCTCGCATTTAATGGCACCCAAGTTTATGCTTCTCAATATGGCTTTGGTGTATATCGGTCCGTAGACAATGGAGAATCCTGGCATAAACCCACCGAGTACTTGTCCGCCGTAAAAGCATTAGTTGCAAAAGACAATATGGTTTTCGCCGGTATCTATGGCGATGGAGTTGTTGTGTCGAACGATTCCGGCGCGCAGTGGAGCGCGCTCGACAATGGCTTGCCGATGCCCCTTGTAACCGCACTTGCTTGTAAGGATACCTTGATTTTTGCCGGAACAGCAGGTTCCGGTGTTCTTCGCTTAAATATTAAAAATCTTGCCAACAGCAACAGTCGCAGGCAAATTAGACCGGACAAACGGCAAAATATAAGTGCAATTTCGATTTTGGGTTCTCATATCAGCAACATGATTGTTTCTTTTAACCTACTTTCCGCGGCTAAAATCCACATAAGACTTTTTAATGCTAAAGGGCAAATGTCGAGCGACATTGCAAATGGGTTTTTTAGCGAAGGCTTCCATAAAATTTTATTGCATCAAAAAAAGCTGTCTGAAGGCGCCTACGTTTTAAATGTCCAATCCAATGCAGGCCCAACAGAATCGAGGCATGTTCTTTTACTTCATTAATATTTGAGATAAACAAGCCTATGTACTCAAAAAGTGCTCGTTCGGCATGCCGCTTGTTAATTAAATCAATCCGATAGATAAGTTTCGTTGCTAATGTGTTCCAAAATGATTCCGCGACTGCATTATCCCGACAGTCACCTCTGCGATGCGGACTCTTTTTCCATAAAATCTTCCTGATAATAAAAAATGATAAAACAAAATGAGAAAACGGGACAAAGTGTCCTGTTTTTGCGGAAAATGAATTGGCGGCTATTGTCTTTTCAGTTTTATCGATTTCAGCGGTAGTCAGCGCTTTTAGCATAAATAAAGATTCGGCCGTTTTTAATGCCAGACAAAACGGCATAGTCATTCAATCATGGGCAAAGCTTA
>JAQUMP010000302.1 GCA_028718065.1 Chitinivibrionales bacterium
GGGCTGGATGCAGTGCGCATGCGTCCGGCCACGTATATCGGCAGCACGGGCGCCACCGGTCTGCACCACCTGGTTTACGAGGTGGTGGACAATGCCATCGACGAGGCCCTGGCGGGTTTTTGCACCGCCATCCAAGTCACGGTGCATGTCGACAATTCCATCACGGTGCTGGACAACGGCCGCGGCATTCCCGTGGATTATCACGAGGAAGAAAAAATGTCCGCGCTCAAATTGGTGGCCACAACGCTGCATTCCGGCGGCAAGTTCGACAATTCCTCCTACAAAGTCTCGGGCGGGCTGCACGGCGTCGGACTCTCTTGTGTAAATGCGCTTTCGTCAAGCCTTGAGATTGAGGTCTACCGCGACGGCAATATCCATTATTTAAAATGCCTGCGCGGCGTTTCCGAAGACGATGTCAGAATCATCGGCAGCACGCCCCAGCGCGGGACCAAAGTCAGCTTCTGGCCGGACCCCGCGATTTTCGAAACGACCGAATATAGTTTTGACGTTCTTTCCAAGCGCCTGCGCGAACTGGCGTTTTTGAACAAGGGCATTACCATTACCATCGCCGACGAGCGCGGCGACCGCAAGCAGCACGAATTCTGCTATCCGGGGGGCCTGGTAAGCTTTATCGAGTACCTCAGCGAAAACAAAACGCCCCTGCATCCGCAGGTTATTTACCTGCAGCAGCAGCGCGACGGCATGGAAATAGAGGTCGCCCTGCAGTACAACGATTCTTACCAGGAGAATATTTTCTCGTTTGCCAACAATATCAACACCATCGACGGCGGCACGCACCTTTCGGGGTTTAAAAAGGGGCTTACGCGCGCCATCAACTCCTATATAGAACACTATCGCCTGCTTAAAAACGACAAGCTCGAAATGCTCGGCGAGGACCTGCGCGAGGGGTTGACCGCGGTCATCAGCGTCAAGCTCGGCAATCCGCAGTTTGAAGGCCAGACCAAAAATAAGCTGGGAAATTCCGATGTGCTCGGCATTGTGGAATCATCCGTCAACGACGTGCTGGGCACGTTTCTGGGAGAAAACCCCGCCGTGGCGCGCAAGATCGTGGAAAAATGCATTAATTCGGCCATCGCGCGCGAGGCTGCCCGCAAGGCGCGCCAGTTGGCCCGGCGCAAAAATGCGCTTGACGGCGGGGGACTGCCCGGCAAGCTCGCGGACTGCATCGAACGCGACCCGTCCAAGTGCGAAATTTTCATCGTTGAGGGCGACAGCGCCGGCGGCAGCGCCAAGATGGGCCGCGACCGCACCTTTCAGGCGATCCTGCCGCTTAAAGGCAAGATCCTGAACGTGGAAAAAGCGCGCATCGATAAAATCATCGCGCACGAAGAAATCCAGGTCATGGTGCAGGCGCTGGGCTGCGGCCTCGGCTCGGCTTCCGACGACGAAGACAGCTTCGACGTCAACAAACTGCGCTACCACAAAATCATCATCATGACGGACGCCGACGTTGACGGATCGCACATCCGCACCCTGCTGCTCACCTTTTTGTTCCGGCACATGCCGGGCATTATCGAGGGCGGCCACGTGTACATCGCCCAGCCGCCGCTCTATCGCATTAAAAGCGGCAAGGAGGAGCGTTATCTGTTTTCCGACGAAGAAAAAGATTGCTTGGTGGCGCAGTGGGCCGATAAAAAAAACGTGACCGTGCAGCGCTACAAGGGCCTGGGCGAAATGAACCCCGACCAGTTGGCCCAAACCACCATGATCCCGGCCGTGCGCACCATGCTGCAAGTCAAGCTCGAAGACGGCATCGAGGCCGACCGCATATTCACCATGCTCATGGGCGAAGAGGTCGAGCCGCGCCGCAAGTTCATTGAGGCCAATGCGGAGAAAGTCAAGAATCTGGATGTCTGACAAACCCTTGCTTCTTCTCACCAACGACGACGGCTTTGCCTCTGAAGGCCTGCGCAGCATCTATATGGTGTTACGTGAGCACTACGAGGTGCAGGTGGTCGCTCCGGCCGCGCAGCAGAGCGGCGTGGGGCATGCTTTTACCTTTCACAAACCAATCGGCGTCTGCGCCGCACCGGCGTCGGCCCCCATGCCGGGCTGGCTGGTGGACGGCACTCCTTCCGATTGTGTCAAGTTCGGCATCGCGGTCGTCCTCCCGCGCCGTCCGGATTATATCGTCTCCGGCATGAATCTGGGCGAAAACAGCGGCACCTCATCATGCTATTCGGGTACCGTGGCGGCGGCCCGCGAAGGCGCTTTCTGGCGCGTGCCGAGTTTCGCCTTTTCGCTCTGCGACGGCGGCAGGCACTTTCTGGCCGACTATTGCCTGCGCGCCCTTAAGATTTTAAAGGAACTCACCAGCCTTCCCGCGGCCGGCGGGGAGCCTGCGGATGCGATGGTTTTTTACAATGTCAATTTCCCCTCCTGCAGTCCCGAGCAATGCCGGGGCGTTTTGCTGTGTCGCCAGAGCCTGGCTTTTTTTGACGATCGCTATGAAGCCCTTGAAAACAACGGGACTACGGAGCAATACCGTATTGTCGGCGAAAAAATCGATATCGAACAATCAAATGAATACGATTCGCGCGCGCTGCTCAATAATTATACCACGATCACGCCGCTCAATTTTGATGCGACCGCGTACGCTGCCTTGCATCGCCTGCAAGGCAGTCCGGTCTTTTCATCCGCAGCGGCAATTCGAACAGGTACACAATGAATAGTCCCGAAAACAGTACCGAGAAAATAATTCCGGTTTTTATCGAAGACGAGATGCAGAAATCGTATCTCGATTACTCCATGTCAATGATTACCAGCCGCGCTCTGCCCGACGTGCGCGACGGGCTCAAGCCCGTGCATCGCCGCGTGCTTTTAGGCATGGACGACATCGGCCTGCAGCACAATAAACCCACCAAAAAGTGCGCCAACGTGGTGGGAAACGTGATGGCCAAATACCATCCGCACGGCGATAGTCCGATTTACGATACGCTCGTGCGCATGGCCCAGGATTTCAGCCTGCGCTACCCGATGGTCGAGGGCCAGGGCAACTTCGGCTCGATCGACGGCGATCCGCCGGCGGCCTACCGGTATACGGAATGCCGCCTGACTTCACTGGCCGAGGAGATGCTGGCCGACCTTGACAAAGACACCGTCGATTTCGTCCCCAACTACGACGATTCATCGCGCGAGCCCACGGTCCTGCCCGCCAAGGTTCCCTTTCTGCTTGTCAACGGCAGCACCGGCATCGCCGTGGGCATGGCCACCAACATGGCGCCGCATAACCTTGCCGAAACCATCGACGCCGTTATCGCCACGATTAAAAACCCCGAGATAACGCTAGCCGAACTGCTCACAATCATGCCGGGGCCCGATTTTCCAACCGGCGGCCTGATCTACGGCCGCAGCGGCATCGTGCAGGCCTATAAAACCGGCAACGGTAAGGTCATCCTGCGCGGCAAGGCCGAGGTCGAAAAACTTCCCGACGACCGCGAGCAGATCGTTATCACGGAAATTCCCTACATGGTCAACAAGGCCATGCTGCTCGAAAAAATCGGCGAACTGGTGCGCGAAAAGACCGTGGAGGGTATTTCGTTTCTGCGCGACGAGTCCGACCGCAGCGGCCTGCGCATTGTGGTAGGTGTCAAGCGCGATAATTTCGGCGACGTAATTGTAAACCAGCTTTTCAAGCTCACCAACCTGCAGGTGACGTTCAGCATCAACAATCTTGCACTTGTCAATAAACGGCCGCGCCAGCTTACGCTCAAGGAGCTGATCGTTTATTTTATCGAGCATCGCCACGAGGTGGTTACGCGCCGCGCCCGTTTTACCCTGAACCAGGCGCAGGCGCGCGCCCATATTCTGGAAGGCCTGCTCATTGCCATCGACAACATCGATGAGGTCGTAAGCCTCATTCGGCACAGCGCTTCGCCCGAAGAAGCCCGGCCGCGCCTGATGGAGCGCTTCGGCCTCTCCGAATTACAGGCCAACGCCATTCTCGATATGCGCCTGGCGCGCCTGACCGGCTTAGAGCGCGGCAAAATTGAAAGCGAACTCCTGGAACTTAAACACCTGATCGCGGACCTGGAGGATATCCTGGCGCACCGCGAACGCCGCCTGGCGATCATTGTCGAGGAATTAACCGACATTAAAACCCGCTTCGGCGACGCCCGGCGCACGCGCATCATGGACGACAGCGAGCTCGGCGAAATCGCGCTCGAAGACATGATCGCCGACGAGGACATGGTCATTACCATGGCGCATACCGGTTACATCAAGCGCTGCCCGGTGTCTACCTACCCCACCCAGGGCCGCGGCGGCCGGGGCATTCGGGGGCTTGACTCCAAGGAAAACGATTTCGCCACCACCATTTTTATCGCCTCGGCCCATACCACGATCCTTTTTTTCAGCTCCTCGGGTCGCTGTTATTGGCTCAAGGTGTACCGTATTCCCGAAGCCGTGCGCCAGTCGCGCGGGCGGCCGATCGTTAACCTTATCGCCCTGCAACCCGACGAAAAAATCGCCGCATTCGTGCCGGTCAAGGAGTTCGACGAGCGCCATTTTGTAATCGCGGTCACGGCCTCGGGCGTTATCAACAAGCAGCCGCTCTCGGCCTACGCCAACGTGCGGGCCTCCGGCATCAACGCCATCAACCTGGACCCCGGCGACGTGGTTATTGAATGTAAACTAACGGACGGCAACAACGACGTCATCATCGGCACGGCCGGCGGCCAGGCCCTGCGTTTTCATGAAAGCGCCATGCGCGAGCTGGGACGCAACACGCGCGGCGTCAAGGGCATTACCCTGCGCCCCGGCGATGCGGTCGTGGCCATGATTATTGTGGACGAACACAATCAGATCCTCACCGTTACCGAAAACGGCTACGGCAAACGCACGCTCGTGGCGGACTACCGCAAAACAAACCGCGGCGGCATCGGCATAATCAACATCAAATGCTCGCAGCGCAACGGCAGGGTCGTGGGGCTCAAGCGCGTGAGCGAAAGCGACGACCTGCTGCTCATCACCAAGAACGGTATTATTATACGGGTGGATGTCGGCCGCATTTCCATTATCGGCCGCAATACGCAAGGGGTGCGCCTGATTCATCTTGACGAAGGTGATGCGGTCATC
>JAQUMP010000303.1 GCA_028718065.1 Chitinivibrionales bacterium
ACCAAATGGTGCCGCTGGAGCGCTTTGCCACGATCGCCGGTATTCCCGCCCGGGATTTTCTGGGAGAAGCCGTCCTGCGGCAGATCGCGCTTAAAACTAAAAATGCCGGCACCGAGCTGGTTGCGCTCCTGCAATCCGGCAGCGCCTACTATGCGGCCGGCAGCGCGATTGCGAGCATGGTGGAGGCCATCGTGCACGATACGCGGGCGGTGGTGTGCGCCTCGGTCCTTTGCAAAAAAGAATATGGGCTCGGGGGCATTTTTATCGGTGTTCCGGCGGTGCTGGGGGCCGCCGGCGTAGAGCGCATCGTGGAGCTTTCGCTTAACAAAGAAGAATCGGCCGACTTTGCAATAGCGGCCGGGCATTTAAAAACAATGCAACGCACCGTCGATCGGCGCCTCATATCGGCGGAGCAGGCGAAAACGCCCGCGTTCCTGCTGCCGTGAAAAAAAACAAAAATATATATAGCATTTTAAAAAAAACATTGTACATTCAAGATGTCCGGAGGTTTACGGGCCTGGCCCAGAAAGAGGTTCCTCAAAAATAAGTACCCAGCCTTCACCGAAGTCCGGTGAAAAATCAGTTCATCTCATTTTGTCAAAATTTATATAATCGGATTAAATCAGCCTCACGCCATCAATAAATAGTGAGTTTGATTTTATTTGGTTAATCGGTTAATCGATTAAACAATCTTTTTTTAATTTCTGAAAAAGAGCAATATTGGCACATTAATTTTAAACGCTTAATTAAATTTAAAAGAAGGGCAACCATGAAACACATCGCTTTTTTCTTGTTGGTTCTCGGCATCAGCACCACCTGGTCTTCGGTCTATTATGTTGATTTTGTAAATGGGCAAAATGCCAATTCGGGAAAGTCTTCAACCAGCGCCTGGAAAAACTGTCCCGGAGACGCCGCGGCAACCCAGGTCCCGGCCCAAACAATACTCGCCGCAGGAGACAGCGTGATTTTCCGGGGCGGTATTGTTTACAAAGGACAAATAACGTTAAAATCTTCGGGGAGCGGGCCGGCAGCGCAGATTACTTTTGACGGCAATTCGGCCGGAAGCTGGGGCAGCGGCAAAGCGCTGATCGACGGCGAAAATATCCGCTCCTACGGCTTTTACGAATCATCCGGCGGCCTTAGTTATGTCACCATAAAAAACTTTGAAATCATGAACATGAAATATACCGGCGTGCCCTGGCAGGGCGGCGCGGCCGTAAAGATAGACGACGCAAGTTTTGTGACCGTGGCCGATTGCTACTTTCACGATGTGGGCTATTGGAAAAACGACGGGTCGATCAGTCCGGCGGGAAACGGCGTGCACATGCTCCGGCCCAGGAACTGCGTGATTTCGGGCTGCGAAATCACCCGCACCGGTCTGGCGGGCATCGAGGTTGACGGCTCGGTAAATTGCACTTTTGCGCGCAACAATATCCATGATTACATAACGTGGGGCATCGATATCGGCGGTGATTTTAACCTGTGCACCGGCAACGTGGTTTGTGATAACACCATCCACGATTTGTATCAATACGATAACGGTTACTGGGGCATTCCCAACGACCCGAATATCCCACATACCGATTATATTTTTCTGCGCATGGGCGCCGGCCGGCATCCGGTAAATAATATCATTGAAAGAAACCTGTTCTACAACAACCAGGTTTTTCATGAATTCGGCGGGACCGCCATGGTATTTCTTTCTTATGCCGACAGCACGATCATGCGCAACAATATTTTTATAAACCCGCACGGCTATTATGCCACGCGGTTTTCCTGGACCTCCTCCGGCACCAAATTTTACAACAACACGATTTATGCTCCCGGCGCCATAACGGGCAGTAACGGCGTGGGCGGTGTTTTTCTGGAAACCAACGGCTACACCGATATCCGCAACAACATTATCGTTACCTATCAAACGTCAATAGCCACTTCGGCCCTTGTCGACGAAACGGGGTTTAAAAGCGATTACAACCTTTTTTATAACGTGGTGAGTTCGCAGGATTTTGTAAGAATTTCCCCCGCACGGTATGCCACGTACGCGCAATGGCAAACATTCGGCTACGATACCCACAGCTTAAAAGCAACGGCGATAACCGACATAAAATTCGCCAACGTGGCCGGTTACCCCACGGCCTGCCAGAGCATGGACCTGTGCATTCCGTCAACCAGTCCGGCCGTAAACGCGGGCACGACCCTGCCGGGATTTACCAATGATATTGCAATGATCGCGCGCCCGCAGGGAAGCGCCTGGGACATGGGCGCGCATGAATGTGTGCTTAACGGCGCACCGCCGCCGGTGATCGCGCCGGTCATTACGACCCAACCCGTAAACGCGACGGTTTTTGCGGGCCAAACCGCGACGTTTACGGTTGCGGTATCGGGGACGGTTCCCATAACCTACCAGTGGCGGCGCAGCAATGATAATGGTTCAACCTGGAGTGCCGTGAGCGGCGCAACGGCCGCCTCATACACGACGGCGATAACGGTTATCTCGGATAATAACGCCAGGTTCCGCTGCATAGCAACAAATGCGGCCGGCAATGCGATGTCCAACGCCGCTCTCCTAACGGTCAATCCCGTGCCCATAGCCCCAGGCTTTACGACCCAACCCGTAAACGCGACGGTTTTTGCGGGCCAAACCGCGACGTTTACGGTTGCGGTATCGGGGACGGTTCCCATAACCTACCAGTGGCAGCGCAGCAACGATAATGGTTCAACCTGGAGTGCCCTGAACGGTGCAACCGGAGCATCATATACGACGGCTACCTGTGTAACGGCGGACAACGGCGCCAAGTTCCGAAGTCTTGCGACCAATGCGGCCGGCAGCGCGACTTCGAACGCGGCGATTTTGACAATCAGCACACCGGTGGTTTCCAAATTGACCGGGACGCCCTTTGGGACCGGTCCGGCCTGGGCGCCGGGGTCTGAATTTAACAAAGCGAGCGACGGCGATACGACGACGTTCTTTGAGTATGCCCTTAACAACGGGGGCTATACCGGCATCGACCTTGGTTCCGGAATCGCCGGAAAAATCACCAAAATCCGTTTTTTTCCGCGCAAGGGTTTTGAATTCCGTATGAACGGCGGCAAGTTCCAGGGGTCTAATTTGTCAAGCAGCAGCGGGTATGTGGACCTGTACACTATTCCGGCGACGCCGCCCGCGGGCTGGAACACCATCGCCATAACCGACCAGAACTCGTATCGCTACCTGCGGTATATCGCGGCGGCTAACGTTTATTGCAATATTGCGGAGATGGAATTTTACGGGACCCAATCCGGTTTAGCAAAGCAGCAGATTGCAACCTCCGTTTTAGACGCAAGCGTAAGCCGCGCCCTGCCGAAGGAATTCGGACTTTCGGCGATAGCAAGCGGCAATTCTTCTTTGGTAAAGGTCGTCTTCGCGTCTCCCGTGGCCTTGGGTGAAACCAGATTCGATCTTTTTGATCTTCAGGGAAGATGCCTGCAGAGCGTGGTCCGCCACGGCGGCCAGGCGGGCTATGATGTCATCACCTTTAATAATGCGAATCGTCTGTTGATTGCAGGTATGTATCTTTGCCGGGTGGAGACCAAGGGCTTTAATAAATCGGTAGTGCTGTTGGTTCGATGATCGGGATCCTTCACAATCAGAGGGCCCGTCTTAAAGGACGGGTCCTTTCGATCGGGCTCTACTGCTCAAACGGTGTTGCAGGGCGATTTCTCTGTTTTTGTGCTGATGATTAAACGTTTTTCTTTACCGACCCATGTGCATGTTGCCCGTATGCATGTTCCAAGATGAACCGAATAGCCCAAAGCCATTGAGCAACCATACTATCACAAAGATGACCACCACGACGTTCAGGATCTTCTTAATTTTCCCGTCCATGGGGAGATAGGTGTTAACGAGCCATAGCACGATGCCGACAATGATAAGGGTAATGAGAATAGAGATTAAGGACATAATTTTTGCTCCCTTTCTTTATGATAGGTGAAAACTTCGGCTTTCTTAGATAATAAAGAGCAATTGCAATGCCATTGCTTTAAAGGCGCCAGGTTTCAGGTCGATTTTTTGGCCATGGCTTCCAAGAGATTGTCAAACGCCTTATTGAATTTGTCAACACCTTCGTCCTCAAGCTGCTGGGCAACGGCGTCGATGTCGATGCCGAGCTCCGACAACTTTTCCATGGTATCGGCGATATCCTGGACGTCGTGCTCAAGCCGCGCCTGCGGATCGCCGTGGTCGCGGTACGCCCTGAGCGTGTCGGGCGGGACTGTGGTAATGGTGTCCTGTCCGATGAGCGCTTCGATATATTTAACGTCGCTATAGTCCGGGTTTTTGGCGCCGGTACTGGCCCACAGGACCCGTTGGACGCGGGCGCCTTTTTCCGCCAGGTTTCTAAATCGGTCGCCATAAAAATACTCTTTGTAAATCTGATAGGCCATCCGGGCGCTGGCAATGGCCACCGAGCCGAGGACCTGCCGGGCAAGCGCTCCCTCGGTGCCGCCGAGCACGATAATTTTTTGGAGCTGCGGGTCCACGAGCGTATCGATGCGGCTTAAAAAGAAGCTGGCCACCGAGGCAATCTGCGATACGTCCAGCCCCTCGGCCAGACGCGCATCGATTCCGGCGATATAGCTTTCCGCAACCTGCCGGTACCGGGGCAAGCCAAAGAGCAAGGTAACGTTAACATTAATTCCTTCGCTCGTGAGTTGCTTAATGGCAGGCAGCCCTTCCTCCGTGGCCGGGACTTTGATAAAAACATTGGGCCGGTTAAGCTCGCCCCACAACCAGCGGGCTTCCGCGATCGTGCCGCGGGTGTCATGCGCTAAATGCGGGTTCACCTCCAGACTCACGTAGCCATCGGCGCCGTTAAGCCTTTTGTAAAGGGGCCTGAATTCGTCCGCGGCCATCTGCACGTCGCGCAGGGCGAGCCCTTCGTAGATTTCTTTGGGGCCCTTTCTTTTAAGTGTCATCGACCGTATGTCCGCATCGTAATCATGGCCGTCCGCAATCGCCTTTTCAAAAATCGCCGGGTTTGAGGTCAGCCCCCGCAATCCATCCTGCTCGATGAGGCGCCGCAGCTCGCCGCTGGTAATAAG
>JAQUMP010000304.1 GCA_028718065.1 Chitinivibrionales bacterium
CAATCTATGCCGCCTATGATGCCGGCACCGGCCTGGGAGTGGGAACAAAAACGCCATCTACACGGCAATATATTCTGCGCTTCGGGGGCTCAACGCCGCCAACGAGCATGTATATCAACGAGTTTAATCCCGCTTATCTTACCGATAATACGGTGACGGCTTTTACTTTAGTGCCGCATACTTTTGCCGATGCTGCCGCCACCCTCGGAATAAAAAATGAGATTGTCGGGCAGAGTTCCGGCAATACCCGCATTCAGGAATGGATTATTCCCTGGAGCCAGATCGGCAATCCCGGCTTGGCCTCGGTACCGACCATGGGTACAATGACGGCTTGCAATATCGGCTATAACGATGTGGACGTCGGCATGACCACGGGTGTCAAGCAGTTGCGCGTCCATAAGGGCGGCGATCCGGCAGGTCCGTGCATCGAAACATGCGATCCCATTAACCAGCCCAACTGGCAGAATATCCAGTATGGTCCCACGCTCGACGCCGCCACCGCCGGCTGCACCTGGAGCATGGATGGCATTATAAACAAAATGTCCCGTAATACTCTTTTGAATTCTCAAATTGTAAAGAGCGAATATTTTGCCTTGAACGGCAGGCGTCTTGATGTTAAAAACGGTCTCGTGGGCGTGGCGCGGAATACCATCGTCATCAATCGCACGGTCAGCGCCGGCGGCGTTGTGCATTCCTCATTGGTTGTTAAATAGGCGGGGAATGAAATGCGCTTTTTCCCTTGGTTATAGCAAATATCAATTAAAAAAACAGGAAGGAACGCCATGAACTCACTGATGCGTTACGGCGCAATTGCGATTTTAAGTGTCTGCCCCTCTCTATTTGCCAACATGCCCGTGGATGCGCCGGCGCCTATTGCCGGAGGCCAGGGTTATGGCATAGCTTTGTACGATGATTTTGACAACCCCACCAAAACCGTCGATTTAAATAATACCTGCGCACCGGGTTACAATTTTTATGTCAGGTTGCCTGGTTTTTACGGGGGCGGTGCGGCAAGCGGAGTTTCCGCTGCAAATGGCGTTCTAACGCTTGCCGGCGGCGGCGGTTGGGACGTATGCACCTACCCGCTTTGTCAGAGCGCCACCAAGGGTTTTAAACATGGTTATTTTGAAGCGCGCATGCGTTTTGATCCGACCCTCGGCCCCAATACCAATTCCTGGCCGGCCTTCTGGCTCTTCTCGGTTTCTCATAGTTTGCTCCTTAATGTATCGCACTGGACCGAATTGGACATTTTTGAAGCTTATACCGGCGGCCAGGGAGATCCTTTTAACGGCACTTTTTACGGCACCGCGCATGACTGGGTTGGACTTCTCACCAATTGGGCAAACGCCAGTAATAGTTTTCCGGTGCCTACAGGTACGGATTTTAATCAGTGGCATACCTATGGTTTTTTATGGGAAGCCGACACCGTGGGCGGCACCGGCAGTTTTAAGTGGTACTTTGACGATCAATTACTTTCGGAGCAAAGATACTCAAGAGACGGCCTGCCTTCTCCGGTCGTTACCGACGCGCCCGCCGGCACTTTTTGGATCGCGGAAAAAGAGAACCCCGACATGGGAATGCTTTTAATCCTCGGTTCATGCACGGGTTGGCCCCTCGATGTTGACGGCGTGCGAATATGGCAAAAAGGCATCGACACCAAAACGCCCACCATGAACCCCATCGGCGGATTTTACAATGATTCGGTGCAGGTGACCATGACGACCACCGCCGCCGGCGTGACCATTCATTACACCACCGACGGATCAAATCCCACCAAAAATTCCCTTACCTATAGCAGCGCCGCCAAACCGGTATTTAAAACCAACACGGTTTTAAAAGCGCGCGGCTATACGGCATCCGACAGCAGCAATCTGGTAAGCGCGACCTACAATATTTTATCGCGTATTGCCAAACCCTCCGGCAGCGGTTTGCAATACAAGTACTACGAATACGATGGCGCAGCCTGGACTGCGCTCCACGATTTAACGCAGCTCACCCCGAAAGCTTCCGGTACTACCGACAGCTTCGGCATCGACAGGCGCCTGCGCAACTATAAGTTCGCCATGCATTTTAGCGGGGCGATTTCGATTCCGGCCGACGGGGATTATACCTTTACCGTTAATGCCGACGCGGGCGCGCGCTTTTATATCAGCAACAATCTTGTTGTAAACAACGACGGAGCGCACAGTTCGTCGACTTCGGCATCCGGGACCGTCAGCCTTAAAACCGGCTATTACGCCGTGTCGCTGGATTACTTTAAGGACTCGACCCTGGCCGGCGGGAGATTGGCGCCGGGACTTTCGGTGTATTACCAATCGGCGACCATTGCCAAAACCAAGGTTACCAAATCGATGTTGTGGAGCGATCCTTCGGCCGTTACCTGGTTCGGCACGCGAAAAAGCGCTTTGGACAATCCATTGTCCTTTACCATTAACAAGGACGTCGTGGCCGTTTCGGTTGGTTTTACGGACCCGTACCGTTTGGAGCTTGTCAAGCTGAGCGGCGCGGTGGTTATGGCGTGGAACGGCGCGCGCGCGGCAACCTATCGCGTCAATCGCAAGCAACTTCCGGCGGGGCTCTATATGCTGCGGGCGACCGATGCGGCCGGCCGGAAGTTTGCAAAACTGTTGACGTGGTATTAGCAAAGATATTCCCGCTCGCTTTATCGGGGCGGGAATTTTAATTATAGCGACCATTGCAGAAAATTCCATAACCGCATAAGTAAACGGGGGGACGGCGTCATGCTCAAGGTATCTTTTAAACAACTTTTATCGCTTATTATTATCGGGTTTTCCGCTTCCCTGGCGCAGAGCGCGCCGCCGCCGCTGGCGGCGGCCGCGGGCTATACCGTTAATACTTTTTCGAGCACCTTCGACATCGCCCAGGTCGATCTTAACAACACCGTGAACCCCGGTTACAATTGGTATTTGAGCAGATTCATGGGATTTGGGGTTACCGATTCCAAAGGGGTCATGCTAAATGGCGACGGCAGCGTTTCTCTGGAAAATAATGGAGGCGTCAATACCGGGATATTAACCGCCGGCCTCGATGTAAATGCATCTTCGTGGGTCGGTACGGTATTCGGCGGCGGCGGCTATTTTGAGGCAATACTTAAATTTGATCCCGCATCCTTGAGCGGCAACGGGTGGCCATCGTGGTGGTCATATCCGATCGAGCACATGGCCGGAGTGGCCCAGTGGCCCGGTCAGGAAGCCGGCTTTGAACATTTTGTGGAACCGGACTTTTTTGAATATGATGTAGCCGGGAGCGGCAAAAATTGTTACGGTGGGGCTTTTCATGAATTTGGCGGACACTGGAACCCGGTTGACGGCTATCCCCTCCAATGGGACCAGCCCAGTTCAAAATTTATAATTGCGGCGCCCGGAATCGATGGGACCGGCGCGGGTTACAAACAATACCACAAGGTCAGCTTTCTTTGGATTCCCGCCACGGCAGGTGTTAAGGGGCATGCCTATTTTTGCTTCGATGATCAGAAAACTTACGATAGCCTTTCCTGGAGCCTCTATACCAACCAGCCACCGCCGGCTAACCTCACGAAACCTATTCCTACAACTTCATGGACATTCGGCGTTATCGATTCACAACATTTTGCTTTAATCCTCGGCCAGGGCAGCGCGGGACCGATGACCATTCAATCGGTAAACGTCTGGCAGAAAACCGGCTACTTTAACGGGCTCGATGGCACTCTTCCCAATCCGTCTCCGGACCAGAACCTTCCGCTTATAACACCGATCGGTGGTGAGGTCCGAATCGATTCCACGCTGGTTTCCATGATGACCCTGGCTTCCTCGGGAGTAACCATTCGCTACACGCTCGACGGTTCCGTTCCAACCGGCACATCCGCGGCTTATACCGGACCGTTCGTTCTCAGGCAATCCGCGGTTTTAAAGGCCTGCGGTTTCGCGGCTTCCGGCAACAGCGCCGTCGCTACACAGACCTATAAAATTATTTCCCGTGTTGCCAAGCCCTCCAGCAGCGGGCTGCTTTACAACTACTACGAGTACGACGGCGCGCCGTGGATTTCCGTCAAGAACAAAAACTGGGCCCAGTATACGGTCAAGTCAAGCGGCACCACGGACAGCTTTTCCTTAGGCATGATCCAGCGCAATTACAAGATCGCGGTGCGCTATTACGGAACAATTTCCATTCCGACCGCCGGCGTCTATACCTTTTCGGTCAACTCCGACGCGGGCGCCAATTTGTTCATGGGCGATTACTTAGTTGCCGCCAACGACGGCACCCACTCGGTGACCACGGGGGCATCAGGGGATGTGCGGCTGCAACCCGGCTGTTACCCCATTTCGGTCGATTATTACATGGACTCCACGATTTACGGAACGAGTGGAAATTTAAAACCGGCCCTGAATGTTTACTATAAGGGGCCCGGCATTACAAAAACACTCATCCCCAAGTCGGTCCTTTTTAATAATAATGTGGCCGTTAAATGGCCGCTTACGGCCGGGGCATTACCGGGCAACTCCTTAACAATTGCGATAAATAAAGGGAATATGCTCGTGAGCGTTGCGCTCCCGGGGCCGCACCAATTGGAGATTGTAAGGCTTAATGGCGCCACCGCACTGCGCCTGAGCGGCCAAAACGCGGCCGTATACAGCATCAAACGCCGGTCGTTGCCGGCCGGCATTTACACGCTGCGGGCGACCAACGCGGCCGGGCAAAAGATCATAAAATATGTTCCATGGTATTAAAGCGGTAGACCGGCAGTAAATGCAACTACCGCGATTTAAAATATTTTTGCTCGCCGCGCCCTGGCTCTATGTTTCCCCCTTGTATAGCGCGCCGCCGCCAAAAGCCGCGGCCGTCGGCTTCACCCAAAACACATTTTCGAGTGCCTTTACAACTGCAACTGTCGACCTTAACAACACGCAGGCCCCGGGTTTTAAGTGGTATTGCAGCAAGTTTTACGGGTTTGCTCCGACCATTATTTCCGGAGGGGCCCAAACCGTCGAAATCGTTCTGAACGGCGACAGCAGCGCCACCGTAAAAAACAATTTTACCAGGAATTACGAGCGCTTTACCTATAAAAGCG
>JAQUMP010000305.1 GCA_028718065.1 Chitinivibrionales bacterium
TATTAATGGCGATACCCTTGTTAAAACGCTCAATCTTCGTGCCCGGCACCTTACCACTCTGCCGGACGCGATCGGCAATCTTAAAAAGCTTAAAGTTTGCCGCCTCGATTCCAATGAGTTGACATCGATCCCCGCGGCAATCGGCCAATGTTCGCTGCTGGTGCAACTGATATTGAGCAATAATAAACTCACGACCGTCCCACCGACAATCGGCAATTTAAAAAAGCTTACATCGTTGCTGCTCGATAACAACCTCATCGATTCGCTCCCGGTGGAGTTGATGAATTGTCCGAATCTTTCGATAAATGCCCCCGACAGCGTATATGCCGTTACGCCGCCCACCTTCACCATTGATTCCAATAAGTTGTGCAATATTTCCATTATTCCGCCGACCCTGATAACCTGGCTGAATAGTTGGGATGGCAGCGACGCTTCCGGATACCTCCCGGACACCTTCTGGCTAAAAGCCCAAAAGTGTACGCCTTAGGAAATTGCAAGGAAGCACGCGTATGAATTGGCCGGAGTGGATACGCAGGTCGCGGCGCGTGGCTAAATTCGCCGCGGTGGGCGGTTCGGGCGTTGTGGTTAACGCCGGCATTTTTTATGTATTGACAAAGCGCACCACGATCGATTATCGGCTCCTCAGCCCCATCGCGATTGAGTGCGCCATCATCAATAATTTTCTATGGAACCATCTGTGGACCTGGGCCGATAAAAAAACCGCGCGCAAACGGCACGTTGTTGCGCGCCTGCTCAAATTCAACCTCTCTTCGGGCCTTACCGCACTCGTGGTAAATTGGGGCATCCTGATTCTATTGACCGAGGTCTTCGGGCAGAATAAATATGTTGCGAACTTAATCGGTATTGCGCTCGGAACCGTGATAAATTTTTTCGTGAGCCATTTCTGGACATTCAAGCATTATGGCGCGCCGGAATAAAAAACCATGGCAACAAAACACGCAAAACCAGCCCCCAAATCCGCGGCGGTCCAACCACCGGCACGGTCCGGTCTCGGCGCTTTTATTTCGCAACGGTCAACGCTTGTCGCCCTGGGGTTGCTCGGAGCGCTCACGGCTTTATTTTACGCCCCCATTCTGTTTCAACAGGGCTTTTTATGGAACGACTTTATAGAACAAAACTTTCCTTATCGGCTTTTTGCGGCGACCGCCCTTAAAGACGGGCAATTTCCTTTCTGGAACCCCTATGTGTTTTCGGGCATGCCCTTTTTTGCGGACGTGCAGGCCGCGCTGCTGTACCCGCCCAATTTATTGCTGACTTTTTTTGCCGGCGCCGCCTGGCTTTCGCCGCTCCTGTTTGAGGCCCAGATACTTTGCCATATTTTTTTGGCCGCATTTTTTATGTACCTTTGCGGCCGGGAGTTCGGCCTGGCCCGCAGCGGCTGCCTGCTGGCGGCAACAACCTTTATGCTGTGCGGTTTTTTGAGCGCGCATATCTTTCATGTAAACTTAATCCATACGGCGGCCTGGCTGCCGCTCATCGTGCTCCTGGCGCACCGCGTTCTTTTCCGCAACAGTTTCCTCTATGGCGCGCTTCTGGCGCTGACGCTGGCGGTGGCCTTTCTGGCGGGTTATCCGCAGCTCATGCTGCATTTTTGCTACTGGCTGGCCGCATTTTTTATTTATTTCCTTATTGTTAATATTCGCGGGCGGACGCCGGCCAGGAGACTGGCCCGGCCGTCGGCGCTCTTTGGCGTGAGCCTGGCGCTTGGCATTGCCCTCTGCGCCGTGCAACTGTTGCCGACGAATGAACTTGCCGAAAATTCGGCGCGGCCCACCATGGAATACGGCCAATCGTGCGAAGGCTCGCTCCGGCCTTATCGCTTTATTACCATGCTGGTCCCCAAATATTTCGGTACGCCTCAGCAGAAGCCCGGCAGCCGCTCGATTTATTGGGGCGTTGACAAGAACGACGTTAATCCCGGCATCCATAGTTTTTGGGAGACCGCCTGTTACCTGGGAATACTGCCGTTGCTGCTCGCGCTGCTGGCGGCCTTTTTCGTGCGCAAGCCAATCGTGATTTTCCTGGTGGTCATGGCCGTGCTGGCCCTGATGCTTGCCATGGGCGATTCGTTCTTTTTATACCACATCGCCTACTCGCTGTTGCCCGGATTAAACCGTTTCCGCGTACCGGCGCGCTTTATGTTTTTGTTTTCTTTTTCCCTTTCGCTGTTGGCTGGGTTCGGCCTTGGGGCGCTCATAGAGCAACGTTTACCGGCGGCACGAAAAAAAACGCTCTTTATCTGCGGCGGAATTGGCATAGGCCTTGTTACCTTCTGGGCGCTTTTGTATAGCGGCGGCGCTTTTAAAAATTCGATTTTGGATTTTTTATTACGTTCAGGCAAATTCGGCAGCGATGCCTCCGGCCTCGGCAATGCGATAGCGCAATCCATTTATCCCGCCGCTCTTCAGCAGATCTGGATTTTTGTGTTCTTTGCCTGGGCCGCGGTCCTGCTGATTTTTTTACGGTTCAGGGGCACGCTCAGCGCACGCGCCACGATCGTAGGCGCCCTCTGCATTACCGCCCTGGAGCTCTTTACTTATGGGTACGGTTACGCGGCCGGGCCCGAAGATCCCGGCAGGGTATACGCGGAAGACGAGCTGGTTTCCGAGCTCAAGCAGGACGGCGCGAAAGAATTTTTTCGCGTAAATTCGCGCGACAGCCGCCAGGGCGACGATCTGGGCGGCCCCAACATGCTGCTGCGGCGCAACCAGGGCAGTGTGCAGCATATTTTCTTAATGGAAGGCTATAATCCGCTGCGCCTCAAGCGCGAATTCGCCGACCGCAAAAGCCGCACGCTCGATATGTTAAATGTAAAGTACAAGATCGCCACCGACCCGGTCTATCACAATCTGGGGCTGGCTTTAAATCCCACGTATCTGCCGCGCTGCCGCATGGTGTACGATTATGTTGTGCAAACGGACCCGGATTCAATTTTGCCGTTACTCTATCGCCCTTCATTTAATCCGGTGCGCACGCTGATCGTGGAACAAAAACCGCCCTTTGCCGCTTGTCCTGAATGCGGTGCGCTGGGTAATAATTCCAGCGCGACCATAACAAACTACGGCCTCAACCGTATTGACATAGCGGTGAATGCCGACCGCGACGGATTATTGGCGCTTGCGGAAATCTGGTACCCGGCCTGGCGCGCAAAGGTTGACAATAAAGAAGTACCGCTCTACCGCGCCGATTACGCCCTGCGGGCGATTCCGGTGCCGGCGGGAAGTCATACGGTGACGTGTTATTTTAGGAGCGATGCATTTGAGAAGGGCTTAGTTATTAGTTTGGTTTCTTTGGTTTTTGTTATTGCCATGCTGGGGTTGGGGTGTTTACAAAATAAAATATTTGGTAGGGGTTCCACCCCTAAAACCCCGTAAGGAATATACGTATTATAGCTAAAACAAGTACTTGTCGCATTTGTTAATATTTTATATCTTTTAAATATAATAAGCATTTTCATTACGGGATATAAAGGGCGGAGCCCTTTCCTGAATTGGTTTTTCTAAGGTTTTATGAATATATTAATTCTAAATTGGCGCGATAGAGATCACCCCCAAGCCGGCGGGGCCGAAGTGCATCTGTACGAAATCTTCGGACGGCTGGTTAAAAAGGGCCATCAGGTAATCTTGCTGACGACGCGCTTTAAGGGCGGGGCCGAGATTGACAACCACGACGGCATCCAGGTCCTGCGGTGGGGCCGCACCTTTTTCTTTAACTGGGAGGCGCCCTTGTTGATCCGGCGTCTGCTCAAGCGCACGCCGATCGACTGCATTATCGACGACGTCAATAAGATCCCGTTTTTTACGCCGCTCTGGATCAAAAAAAAACCGAGCGGGGTATTGTTCCATCATCTCTTCGGCAAAACCATTTACGAGCTCACGGCCTGGCCCTTCGGCTTTTACATTGAGATCATGGAGGCGCTCTGCGGCCGCGTGTACCGCGCGGTGCAATGCTGCACCGTATCATCCAGTACGGCTTTCGAGCTGGTCGCCAAAGGATTTGACGAACGCAATATAACCATTATAGAAAACAGCGTGGACACCGGCCGCTATACGCCGGAGGCGCAGGTTGTAAAGGAGCCGGACCTGCTGCTCTATACCGGCCGGCTCAAACGCTATAAAAACCTCGAACTGCTGCTGGCGGCGCTGCGCGATTTGCAAACCAAGGGCAAGAAATTACGGCTTGCAATCGCCGGGGCCGGGGACGACGAAGAGCGCCTTAAAAAATTGAGCGCCGACCTCGGGATCGCCGCAAGCGTTTCTTTTTTAGGGTTCGTGGACGAGCAGACCAAGATCGACCTGTACCGGCGCTCAATTGCATTTGTAAATCCTTCCCTGAAAGAAGGCTGGGGCATTACCTCGATCGAGGCCAATGCCTGCGGCACGGCGGTGATCGCCAACAACGTGCCGGGCCTGCGCGATTCGGTGCGCGACGGCGTCAGCGGAATTTTATTTAAAGAAAACGACCGCGCCGACCTGGTTGCCGCCATAATCCGCATCACGGCGGACGCGCCTTTTCGCACGAAGCTGGAGAACGGCGGGCTGGCCTGGGCGCAATCGTTTTCCTGGGAGCAAAGCGCCCAAAGAATGGAACAATGGCTGAAAAAAGTCACGACCGCGTCTGGAACTCGCCCGGCGTAAAGGTCGTTATAACGCTGCTGATTGTGGCCGCGATCATCTGGAAGCTGGGATGGCGGCAAATCCTGGAAACGGTGGCCCACGCCCGGCCGCTGTACCTGCTGGCCGCGCTCGTCCTTTTTATCGCCAGCGGCGTGCTTGGCGTATGGCAATGGCGCATTATTCTGCACAATCGCCGCATCCCGCTCTCGTTCGGGCGCGCCTTTATGCTCTATTTTATCGGGCTCTTTTTTAATACCCTGTCGCTCGGCATCGTGGCGGGCGACGCCGTAAAAATCGCGTATATCAAGTACGGCGACGGCAAAGGCAAGGCCGGCTTTGCGGCGACGTTTTTAGACCGTTTTGCGGGCCTGTGGACCATGCTCGCCTTCGCCGTAATCGGCTGCTTTTTTCTGATTAAGGAAA
>JAQUMP010000306.1 GCA_028718065.1 Chitinivibrionales bacterium
CTATGAGTATATGCTGCATACCCTGGTCGAAGCCAATGTCAAGAGCAACCCCGAAAAAGTCAGCGAGGTGGTAGGGCACCTGCAGGTTTTGCGTGACGCCTGGAGCGAAGCAATAGCCAAAGTCAAAATGGAAGCCGCCCAGACCCAGAAAACACCCCAAGCCGGCAGCGCGGTTCTGGTAGGATAATATGGCAACCTTAAACCGCGCGCAGACCGCCGGGCCACTGGGGCGTATAAAAGAACGCTATGCGGCCATTCATGCCATCACGCAGGATGCCTGCGCAAACCCGGAGCCGTTTAACATAATCGGCGTACTTGACAAGCGCGATACTCTCTTGAGGGAAATTGCCGAGGATTCGGCGGCCCTGCCGGAAAAAACGCCGGGCGACGATATGCGGGAGATCAACGCGCTGCTGACCAGGATACATGATTGCGATATTATTCTCATGCATATCCTGCAAACCTATTGCGACGAGACGGGCGAAAAACTACGCACGTGCAACAGTACCTTTTCCGCCGCTTCGCGGTACATAACCAACAGTTCGATTTATTTTCGCCGGAAAAAGTAGAACTTTTTTATTCTCTGGTCATGGCTTGACAATAAACAGGAACAACCTTTTCCTTCCGGTCGAAAGCTTCCGTTACCGGCGCCGCGGTAACCTGGAAATCCCCGTAGAGCTGCCAGCCTTGTCTGATTGATTGATTAACGTTTTTTTCGAGGTCGGCGGCATCGCCGTAAGATTGAACGATTTTATATTCCATTTCAGCTCCCTTTTATTGCAAAGCGCGTTTTAAAATATCAATATAATCGGCAACGTTAACGGTGGTCTCCGTTCCGTCGGCCATGTCCTTTATTTTTACGGCGCCTTGCCGGCCCTCGTCGCCGCCGACAAAAAGAACAAAGCGCGCCTGGGCGGCATGCGCCTGCTCCATTTGTTTACCCACGCCTGTTTTTTTGAGCGAGAATTCGCACGCGATTTGGGCCCGGCGAATGGCAGCCGCGGTCCGGATGGCGAGTCCCGGGTAGGCATCGTCGAATGCCACGATAAATACCTGGCAGCGGGGAACGGCCGGAACGAGAATGTTTTTGGCTTTAAGGAGTTCCGCCAGAACCACGTCGCCCGCGGCAAAACCAACGGCCGGCGTGTCCGGCCCGCCGTAGCGCTTGACAAGATCGTCGTAGCGCCCACCGCCGGCAATCGCGCGCAGGGTCCGCATGGTGTCGAACACCTCAAAGACGATGCCGGTGTAATACGCCAGGCCGCGCACAATGCCGATATCAAAGGCAACCGAGTCGGCAATGCCGAATTCCGCGCAATAATCGAGCAGCGTTTGCAAATCGTCAAGGGCCGGCAGGCCGGGGTAAAGCGCGGCCACATCGGCCAGCGTGCGCGCCCGCAGCAGCGACTCAATCGCGCCGCGCTGCGTAGTATCGGGTAAGCATTTGGCCAGCTCTTCGGCAAATATTTCGGGCGGTAATTTATTTAATTTGTCAAGCACGCCGTAGAGCTTCCCGCGCAGCGGTGCATCCATGCCCAGCGCGGCGCAAACCTGTTCTAAAAGTTTGCGGCTGGAAACATGGATCATAAAATCCTGGGCCGTAAGCCCCAGGTCCAGCATCGTGGCGGTCACGGCGGCCAGAAGCTCGGCGTCGGCCAGAACATCGGCGATGCCGAGAATGTCCATATTAAGCTGGAAAAATTCGCGCAGCCGGCCGCGCTGCATTTTTTCGTAGCGGAACAAACGGGGGATCGCAAACCAGCGCACCGGCCGCTTAAGCGCAGACCCTTTTTGGGCGACCATGCGCGCAAGCGTGGGCGTGAGTTCCGGGCGCAGGGCAAGGTGGCGATCACTCTTGTCTGTAAAGGTGTAGAGCTGGCGCTCGACCTCTTCGCCGGATTTCTGGGTATAGAGCTCCAGGTGCTCGAACATGGGGCCTTCGAATTCTTCAAAGCCGAAGCGCCGGCAAGTCTTCTGCCAGGAATCAAAAACATGGCGTTGCAGCGCCATGTCCTGAGGATAAAAATCACGCGTGCCTTTGGGGCCGGCGGGTGTTTGCATGGAAAATTTTCCTTATGGGCAGGAGGACGTGAAAAAAATTACCTTCCGGACATTTTTTCGGTCCGGGGCTGTCCGGTTTTAAGATCCTTGCCGAACAGCTCGACATAATCAACCTTAGGGACCAGCGTATGCTCACGGGTCTTTATGAAAAGTTTATCAAGCGCAAAGGCGTGACCGTCGATGGTGGTTTCGGCGATGGCTTTGCCGTCCCGAAGATATATCTTGAGCGGTCGTGCCGGACAGCTTACAATTTTCATTACGAGGCTGCCGGCGTTCGGATCGATCTTAACGCTGAACCCGTAGGCTTCTTTACTTTCGAACAAAGAGAGGTTTTCCCGGATGACGCCGGTTGAGTCTTTGGCCCATAAAATCCAGTAGACCCTAACCGGTTTGCGGGCGTCGATGGCGCCGGCAGCGGTTAAGTTCGCCTCGTAGTAGAGCTTATTGCTGTTTTTGCTGCGCTCAATAAAGAAGAGCGGTTTTGTTTGCTGGGCCGCAAGAACGCCGGTCATCATGAGCGTCAGCAGCAAAGTCGCCGAAGTTTTACGCATGGGCAATCGGGTGCTTTTTCCAGTACTTGCGCAGGTCGCCCGAAACAATCATCCAGACGACGGTGGGCAAATGCCTGCTCATAAAATAAGTAAACCGATTCATAGCGCCCGGCACGATCGTAAATGCGCGGCGGCTGACGCCTTTTAAGAGCGCCAGGGAAACGTCTTCGGGGCGCATGACTTTAATAGTGCCGGATAATGCGCGCGTCTCGGGCGGCTTGATTTTATTCTCCTCGTGCCACTGGGGCGTGTCGGTGTCGGGAGGATAAACGACCGAAATGTTTATATTGTAGGGCAGCAAATCCTGGCGCAAACACTCCGAAAAACCCACCACGGCAAACTTGGCCGCGCCGTAAGCGGCGTAACCGAAAACGCCCATATAACCCACCACCGAAGATATATTGGCGATGGAACCGTGGCGCTGCTCCATGAACCAGGGAAGAAACGCCCGCACGGCATTAACGGTTCCCATATAGTCAATTTGCATCATTGAGTCCCAAACCGTGTCGGGGGTATCGCTCAAATAGCCGGGAAAGGTAACGCCGGCGCTGTTGATGAGTACGTCGATGCCGCCCAGTTTCTTGACAATGCCGGAAGCCGCCTCCTTAAGCGCGGCCCGGTCGGCGACGTCCGCGGAAACGGCCGTCACGGTCTGTTCGGGCGCGGCGGCGCACGCCTTGATTTCCTGCAGGGCGGTCTCCAGACGCGTCGCATCGCGGCCGATAATGCAAACCTGCGCGCCCCACTGCGCGAGCCATTTGGCCGCGGCCTTGCCGATGCCGCTGGACCCGCCGGTTATAACGACCTTTTTATCCTTATACCAATCCATAGCGTTCTCCTTTTAGAGCGCATAGTCGTAAATCCTGTATGTTTTGTAAATATGCCCGCCGAGCTTGACCAATGCGTTATTCATGGGGGTGTTTGTTTCCAGGATCTGCGACATTTCGCAGCGCCAGATCCCAAGTTCGAGCCCTTTTTTATAGGTGTCGTGGTAAAAACAAGTGTCGATTCCCATGTGCCGGTACTCTTTAAGCACGCCCATGATCGTCAGCCGGATCATGTCGATCTTGCGCTTATGCCACAGTAGTTTAAAAATCCCGAAAGGCAGCAGGCGCCCGTCTTTGATATGCTTAAAGGCCTGATTGATATCCGGCAGGGCGACCGATATCCCCGCGATTTTCCCGTCGACTTCCGCGATAAGCACTAAATCGGGAATGGCGATAAGCTTGAGGTCTTTGGCAAGATGGTGAAATTCTTCGTCGGTCATGGCAACGGCGCCCCAGTTTTTTTCCCAGGCCTGAGTATACACGGCATGAATTTTTTCGACTTCCTGTTCGTAGCGCTTCATGTTGATGGGACGAATGGTGATATTATAGCGCTTTTTAGTGAGTGCAACACCCCGGCTCAGGCGTTCGGGGATTTTGCCCGAACGTTCTTCTATATAATAAGCGTACCAGTCGATTTCCTTTTTAAATCCGTAGGCATCGATTAAATGTTCGTAATAGGGAGGATTGTGCGGCATCATGACGACCGGCGGAGTGTCAAAACCGTTTATAAGCAGGCCGATCTCGTCGTTCACGTTCATGCTTATGGGCCCGCGCATGGTACGCATGCCCTGTTCGCGCAAAAAAACGGCGACCGCATCGAAAAGCTTGTCGGCGATTTGCCGGTCGTTAAAACATTCAAACAAGCCGAAAAAACCGGTATTGTCGTTATGGGTCTTAAGATGGTTACGACTAACGATCCCGGCAATGCGCCCGATAACGGCGCCGGCATCGTCGCAGGCCAGAAAAAGCTTTACAGACGCGTTTTTGAAAAAGGGGTTTTTGTGCGGATCGAGAAAAGTTTTACGGTCGATAAGCAGCGGCGGCACCCAGAGCGGATCGTTTTTATAAACCTTCCAGGGGAATTTTATAAACCGATTCTTCTCCGCCCGGTTGCCGACTTCGCGTATCGTAACGGCCATGGAGGTTTACACCTTGAGCACGCCGAGTTTTTTGCCCACCGAATGGAATTTGTCGAGCGCGAAATCAATTTGTTCGAAGGTATGCGTTGCCATGAGGCTCACGCGCAAGAGCGAATGCCCGAGTTCAACCGCGGGGCTTACGACGGGGTTTACAAATATGCCTTCCTCCTGCAGGATGCGGCACATCTTAAAGCAGGTAAGATCGTCGCCGATAAAAACCGGCAGAATCGGCGTTTCCGTGGCGCCAAGGTCGTAACCCATGGTTTTGAGTCCGTGGGTCATGCGCCGCGAATTGGCCCATAATTGTTCGATGAGCTGCGGCTCGGATTCGATAATGTCAAGTGCCGCCATGACCGCGCCGACATTGGCCGGCGCAATGCTGGCGCTGAAAATAAGCGCGCGGGCATGATGTTTAAGATAGTTGATGATGGTCGTGTCGCCGGCGATAAAACCGCCGACGGTGGCCAACGATTTGCTGAACG
>JAQUMP010000307.1 GCA_028718065.1 Chitinivibrionales bacterium
TATTACGCCGCGGACATATTCCGGCGTTCGCGGGACTTTGGTGACCGCCTGCATCTGAATGATCTCCTGGACCTTTAAAATCTCCAGGCCGTACTCTTCGTCGGCAAGCTTAAAGGTAAGGTACTTACCGGCAAGCTGCTGTCCGACGTCGGACTTTTCGGCTATTGCCGTGCCGGAATCTACTGCTGCTCCCATACAAAAGCCTCCTTGAAAGGGTTGTTTTGAATGATTAAAGTTTTTGTTTTCTCTATGAAAAATTTATAACGGAATTGTATATTTTATTAGAATGTATATTTGATATGTTCGCATTTTCAGGCATACAATTCTTTTTAACGGGAGATTTTTTATGGTTTTTACAAAGATCGGACGAGATCGGGATTTTCATGTTCCCCCTGAATTCCAGGATTTTTTGTGTGACGGGTCTGAGTTCCTGCTTTCCCACGACGAGGACACGATTTACCTTAAAAAAATCCATAAATCGATTTCTAAACCTATTTCTCGTGCAAACAAAACGACGCTGGGAAAACCTCATCTTCAGAGGAAAATCAAATCGCGGTAAATACGATTTTTTATATTTTCCAGGGGAGTTTTGAATGCGTTTAATCAAAGTTACTACCAGACAAAAAAGGATAGCACTTCCGCGGGCATATAAAGCCTTTTTCAGGCCCGACAAACGATTTATAGTCGGCCGCAGCGGAGATACGATACTGCTTAAACAATCCCCTATCTCCGTTTTTGAAACTGCTGCGCTCATCCCGGACCCAAACCAGCCTACTATGGAAGAAATTGTCCGGATGGTCCACGAAGTGCGCCGTAAACACGATAAAAGACATCGGTAAGGATTGATGCGAGTTGTTCTTGATACAAATGTTATTTTTTCAGGATTTCTCTGGAATGGCCCACCGCATGATATTCTTGATCTCGCAAAAGAAGGTAAAATCGAAGCGGACCCGACGGACGACAAGGTTCTTTGCGCGGCCGTTTCATCCGGCGCGGATTTTATTGTTTCCGGCGATGACCATCTGTTGTCAATAAAATGTTTTAAAGGAATTGATATCATATCTTCATCCGATTTTCTGAAAATCTTTTCAAACTCTTAAAACGGTTTGCCTTTTTTCCTTTTATTACCGGTCAACTGACAACTGGAAACTGACAACTTTTTTCACGCCGCCTTTTTCACTTCCCCACCCATAAATTCAGACGCACTGGTTTTTCTTGCTTCCCCCGCCATTTTCACGATTCCGCCTACGTCAAGGATCAGGCTCACCGTGCCGTCGCTCATGATGGCGCCGCCGGTAACGCCCGGAATGTCGTGCATGCCGTCGCCAAGGCTCTTTATGACCACCTGTTGCTGGCCGATGATCTCGTCCAGAAACATGCCGATTTTTTTACCCAGCATGTCCTCCACGATCATGACGATCCCGTTGGCAATGTCCCAGTTTTCGCCGGTGCGCTGCAAGACCGCGCCCAGGTGCACGAGCGTAATAAGGTCGCCGCGCACGGAGATCATTTTGCCTTTGCCCATGACGCTCTGCACCTGCTCGGCCGTTGCTTTAAGGGATTCCATGATCGCGAGCGTGGGGATGATGTATTTGTCGCTGCCGCTGCGCACGACCATGCCGTCCACGATCGCCAATGTCAGCGGCAGACGAATGGAAAAGGCGGTGCCCTTGCCCACGGCGGAGGTTATTTCCACGGAGCCGCGCAAGGCCTCGATGTTGCGGCGTACCACGTCCATGCCTACGCCGCGGCCGGAAACGTCCGTGACCACTTTGGCCGTGGAAAAGCCTGGCAGGAAAATGAACTGGAATATTTCCTGCTCCGTAAGGTTTTGATTTTCTTTGCAGAGCCCGCGGCTTACGGCTTTCTGCAGGATGGCATCTTTGTCAAGACCTTTGCCGTCGTCGATGACCTCTATAAAAATGCTGCCCGCGCGGTGAAAGGCCCGCAACTTGACAATGGCTTTAGGCGGCTTGCCGCTTTGGGCGCGCTCCTGCCGTGTTTCCACGCCATGATCGATGGAGTTGCGGATCATGTGGATAAGCGGATCGCCGATATTTTCCACCACGGATTTATCCAGCTCGGTATCTTCGCCTTCGGTGATAAAATCGATATCGCGGTCGAATTTTTTGCCCAGGTCGCGCGCCAGCCGGGCCATTTTCTGGAAGGTTGACTTTATAGAAACCATGCGCAGGGACATGGCCATTTCCTGGATCGAGTGCATTATCATGGCGGCGTGCTCCACCTTGGCATGCAGGGCCTGGTCTTCGATGCTTTTAATGGCCTTGTCGGCATAAATCATTGACTGGGCGATTACCGCTTCGCCGATAGTGTCCACGAGTTGATCGATGCGGTTGACGGGCACGCGGATGGTTTCCTCAACGCCATTTCCGGCGCGGCCAGCGCTCTGTCGCGCCAGGGCATCGGCCACGCTGCGCGCGGGGACCTTCTGGTCCTCAATTAATATTTCCCCGATTTTGCGCTTATCGCCCGCCTCCTGCCGCGCGATTGCCTGCTGCACCTGCAGAGGCGAAACGACCTTTTCGTCAACCAGAATTTCGCCGACTTTTTTCGGTGAGGCCGCTACGACGCCGGGCTCCGGCGGGCGGCGCAAACTTTCCATGATTTCATTAAAATTATCAGGCGCGGAAAAGGGCTCGCCCGCCGTAGTGTGCTCAAGCTCCGTAATAAAAGCTTTAAGGCAATCGTTGGCCTGTAAAAGCATATCGATGCTCTGCGGCGTGAGCGCGCGCTCGCCTTTGCGCACCAGGTCCATGGTGTTTTCCATGCTGTGGGCAAGGCCCTGGATCTGACTCAAACTTAAAAAACCTGCCACGCCTTTTATGGTGTGCCAGGCGCGGAAAATAGTGTCGATGTTTTCCCGGTTGGCCGGGTCGGTTTCCAGGCCTAAAAGCTGGGTTTCGGCCGCATGTAAATGGTCGCGCGCCTCGACGACAAAATCTCCGACGAGCGACGGGTCCGAAGGCGCAATCTGGGAAACCGCCGCAGCCGAATCAGCTTTTTTGTCTGGGTGTGTGGGCTGTTCGGCTGCTGCTGGAGCGGTTTTTTCTTCGTTGACGGCTGCATGCTGCTGCGGCCCGGACAATACCGAAAGGCGATCCTGTTCGGAAATACTTACCACCGATTTGCCGGCAAAGCGGATAAAACGGTCGGCCAGAAGGTCTTTAAGTTTAAAAAGGTTGTCCGAGGCAAGCGCCCCTTTTTCCAGATTTTCTTCGATTTCATGGACAAATTTTGCATAGCGCTGCAAACTGAGCACGCCGAATTCGCCTTTCCAGGTATGCAGGATGCGCTTTATCGCGTCGCGGGCGGCTGGGTTGCCTTTGTCAAGTTCCAGCACGTAGGCCTCAAAATCCTCAAGCACGGCAGTCTGGCTGTTGGCGAATTTAACCAGGAGGTCACGGCAATCCTCCGGAACACTGTCTGCCGTTTCCGGCGCGCTCTCCGCTTGCTCCGGGGCGGCGTTTTCGGTCGACGCCGCCGCCAAAGGGGCCGTTTCGGACACCGGCGGCGGTTCCGGAGAAATAACATTTCCCTCTTGCAAACCGCGCATCATTTTCTGCAAACCCTGGGAAAGTTTTTTACAGCCGTTCTCGAAATCGGTTTCGCGCATGATGATATGTTTTACCAGCGCCACCGAGCGCCCAGCCTGCGTAACGAGCGCCGGGGGAAGGTCTGCACGCGCGGCCATGCTTTCCAGGCCGTCCAGCATAGCGCCCAGCGGGGCCAGATTATCGGGCTCCGCCATCATGAGGCCGGCGCTCAGCGTATTGAGCAGCGTTTCGAGGTCGTTAGGCATGGGCATTTGCAATATTTTTTTGGTTAAGGGCCTGTTTTTCGGCGATACGCAAAACCACCGCGTAAAGGTCGTCGACGTTGAATGGCTTAACAAAGTAGAAAGCGGGCGCGAACCGGCGCGCGCTTTTTTCGGTTGCGGACGACTGCCGGCCGCACATTAAGATAAGCTCGGTGTCCTTGCCGAGCCGGCGGACCGTTTCGCACAATTTTTCGGCGGCCGGACCACCGGGGCAATATTCAACAATGGCAATGTCGATTTGTTTTGTTGCCAGAAGTTCTTCGGCCTCGTTCGTTTTTTCCACGGAGCAAACTAAAAATTCGCGCTCGGAGAAATAGCGCACCAAAAATTCCGCATGCGGCTTATCGGTATCAACAATTAAAATCGCGGTGTTCATGGAAGTGTTCTTGATTGGTGCGTCGTAAAAAAAAATGTCCGTTGCCGCCGATAATGCGCAATTGACGTGCCGGATTTAACAGGAGCCTATAAATCAGCGTCTTAAAGATTTTTAATTGGGTTTGCTGAAATCGTTTTGCAGAAAACGTATGCGGGATATACGGAACAAAAAAAAGAGTGCGGAATTTTGGCGTATGAAATTTATACTGAGGGTTTTGCATTACATGAACCAAAAAATTATTGGACGCAATGGATTTGTAATAAAATCAGAAGATTTGAGGATAAGCGTTGGTGTTTTATTGGGCGTATTTTTTTTATACGAAATTATCACAACGATAAAAATTAAATAATTTTGGTTGCGCCCGCTCGCCGCCGCGTAGCGCGTTGGCGCAGCGGGGAGGCGTTTTATTGGTGGGATTTGTCCGACGATGGCACATCGGTTAAATGCGAGCAGTTACAGCTGAAAGCAAGAAGAATTCCGGATTTATGTTTTAAATATAATAAGCATTTTCCTTACCGGATTTAAAGGCCGGCGAGGCCTTTCCAGATTAGTTAATAATTTTTTTTAAATTCCCCGGCATTAATTCCTAATTCTTTTAACTTTTTCGAAAGATTAGACCGCTGAAGTCCGGCCTCGCGCGCGGCAAAAGCAATGTTCCCGCAGGCTTTGGTCAAAAGCCCGGTGTAATACTCCTTCTCGAAATCCTGTTTTTTTGCGGCAAAAGAGGATTTCTCGGACTCGTATTTAGAGGCATCCGGAACCACCCAGGGAATGCTTTCGCGGGTAATCAGTTTTGTTTTCATGGTAACA
>JAQUMP010000308.1 GCA_028718065.1 Chitinivibrionales bacterium
CACCCAGATATACGGTGAATTGTCGCCGCCGGTGCAATGGTAGCCCAGCGCAGTAAGGCTTTCCCGAACGTGCCGGGCATTGCGCATATAATAATTGATTAGTTCACGTACCTGGCCTTTACCCTCTTCCGAATAAACGGCCGCGGCCGCGCGTTGCACCGGGTACGAAACCCCATTAAATTTGGTGGTGTGCCGGCGGGTCCAGAGCGTATGCAGTGCATGTTTGTTGCCGGCCGTATCGAACCCCATGCAGGTTTTCGGCACAACCGTGTAGGCGCAGCGCGTTCCGGTAAATCCGGCGGTTTTGGAATAACTGCGGAATTCTATGGCGACCTCGCGCGCACCCTCGATTTCGTAAATTGAGTGGGGTAGCGCAGGGTCTGCAATAAATGCCTCGTAAGCCGCATCAAAGAGAATCAAGGCCTGGTTGCGCCGGGCATAATCCACCCATCGGGCCAGTTTGTGTTTGTCAATGGCCGCTCCCGTGGGATTGTTGGGAAAGCACAAATATATCAGGTCGACTTTTTCCGCGGGCAGATCGGGCACAAAGCCGTTGGCCTCGGTCGATTCCAGATACACTAATCCATCGTAACGGCCATCGTTAAAGGGGCCGGTCCGGCCAGCCATGACGTTGGTATCCACGTAGACCGGATAAACCGGGTCCGGAACGGCGATCGTGATTGAGCCGGAAAAAAGTTCCTGGATATTGGCGGTATCGCACTTGGCCCCGTCGCTGATAAATATTTCGTCCGGGGAAATTTGGGCGCCGCGCGCTTGAAAGTCGTGGCGCGCAATCGCTTCCTGCAAAAAGGGATAGCCCTGGTCCGGGCCATAACCCCGGAAGGTGGCGTCGCTTGCCATTTCGTCAACTGCTGCGTGGAAAGCGGCGATGCTGGCCTGCGGCAGGGCGCGCGTAATGTCGCCGATGCCCATGCGGATTATGGCGCGCTGCGGGTGCGCCGCCGCAAAGGCGGCCACGCGTTTGCCGATTTCGGAAAAAAGATACGAGGACGACAGTTTGCAATAGTTTTCGTTGATGGTTATCATGGCGGATTGGTGACCTTTGCAAAGGGATATTACTGCGGCCCGGCCGGATTGGAATAGGGTGAAATTTCGCGCAGGCGTTCGATGATCGGCGGCAGGGCGCGGACCACGGCGTCGATTTCGGCCTCGGTGGTGTAGCGCGAAAGCGAAAAGCGCGTAGAACTGTGGGCCAGGGTATAGGGCAGCCCCATGGCGCGCATAACATGCGACGGTTCGAGCGAACCCGTGGTGCAGGCCGAGCCGCTGGAGGCCGCGATGTTCTTTTCGTCAAGCAGCAGCAGGATGGCCTCGCCCTCGATGAATTCAAAGCTTATGTTGCAGGTATTGGGCAGCCGCAGGCCCTCGTGGCCGTTGCGCTTGGCGTCGCGGCAGGATGTAAGCAGCGCCCGCTCCAGGCGGTCGCGCATATTTTTTACGCGCGTGGCTTCTTCCATAAAACAAGCCTGCGCCATTGCGCAAGCCTTGCCCAGCCCGACGATGGCGGCCACGTTTTCGGTGCCGGCGCGCAGGCCGTTTTCCTGGTGGCCGCCGATAATGAGCGGCGATATTTTTACGCCTTTGCGGATGTAAAGCGCCCCCACGCCCTTGGGCGCATGCAGCTTGTGCCCGGCCAGCGCGAGCATGTCGACGGGATCGCCGGCGCAGTTAATGGGCACTTTGCCGACCGCCTGCACCGCGTCGGTATGGAAAAAACCGCCCGCGGCCTTGACCGTTTCGGCCAGTTTTTTTATGGGAAATAAGACGCCGGTTTCGTTGTTGGCCCACATCAGCGTAACGAGCGTGTGCGGGCCGATTTTTGCGCGGGAAAATTCATCCTCGCGCAGGAGCCCCTCGTGATCGACGTTGATTTCCGTGAGCTCTACGCCGTCGTGGTCGCGCAGAAAGCGGCACAAACTGCGCACGGCCGGGTGCTCGACCATGGAAGTGACGATGTTCGTTGCAGAGCCATGACGGCGGTAAAAACCCTGGATGGCCAGGTTATCGCTTTCGGAGCCGCAGCCGGTAAAGGTGATTTCGTCCGGATGGGCGCCCAGAAGCGCGGCGACCTGCTCGCGGGCGCGGTCGATGTGGGAGCGCACCAGCCCGCCGAAACGGTGGATGCTCGAAGGATTGCCGTAACGGTCCCGCAAAAACGGCATCATCTCTTCCAGCACTTCGGGCGCCACCTTGGTCGTGGCGTTATTGTCAAGATAGATTGTTTCGGCCATAAAAAAACCTCGTCCCTATTTTTCTTTGCCGGGATTAAACTAAAAATACATTATCGAACCCGTGGCAACTAAATCGGGATCTTTAATTTCTGTGGGAATGATTTACCGCTGCTTGTTGCGGCGGCTTTAACGCACCTCTCCTCGCAAAAGCTTCGGTTTGGTTTCCCCTCTCTTTTAAGAGAGGGGATTAAGGGGTGAGTTAAATCCCGAGCGTGACCCCCGCGTTCAGCAGCAGGCCCGTACCGGTAATGTTGACGTTTTTGTCAAGTTTACCGAAGGGAATCATGAATTTGCCGTCGACATAAAAACCGACCGGGAAAACCGGGAATTTAAGGGCGGTCCCCAGTACGATATGGCAGCCGTAATGTGGCGTGATGAGGTTGTTCATGATCTGGTTCATGATTTTTTTCTGAATGTCCGCCTGGCCGAAAAGTTGCGTGTTAAGTCCGCTGGTAGGCAGCAGCGCATTCAAGTCGGTTCCCAGGGCGTCTTTAACAAGGCCGGCGCTTAAAACCGGCGTGGCGAAATTTATGGAGAACCCGCCGCCGGCGTATACCTTGAGGATGTTTACAAGCGGGGGAAGGGTAATTAAATTCTTGCGGATGGTAAGGTCCGTATTGAGCTTGGCGTACGGCGTATTTTTAAGACCCCAGTAAGGCATATTCAACTTGTCCAGCGTCAGCAACAAAGTATCGTAGGTAATATCAACACGGTTTATAAACGGCGTCGCGGGATCGGTCGGCTGCGTTGTTTTCCACGAAAGACTTTTTGGATAAACCAACTCACCCTTGTATTGCCACAAACCGAAGTTGGCCGAGACTTCGATTGCGTCAAGGAAAGGAATGCAATCAACATAAAACTTGCCGCCGAAATCCATGGGCGTGCGGGCGAACCCCGAACGGTTGATGTAGATCGGCAGGTCCTTGCCGGTAATTGCGGCAACATTGATAAAATTCGCGGGTACGGTCCCGGGAATATTTGCCCCATCATTGAGGATCTTAAGGCTGTCGAAAACCGCGGGTTCATTCGTTGCATCCGCCATGTGCACGCTGAGATCGTACCCGTAATGCACACCGATGCCGGCAATCGCATAGACCGAAGTCAGGGCGCATATTAGAATGCCGATTACAAGAACGGAAACTCTTTTGAGCATAAAATGACCTCCCCATTAAAAGCGTGTAAAAAGTTATGGTGTAATGTGGTGTAATTAAGAATATAATTTTATTGCAAAAATATCCAACAAATAAAAATGTATTTTGTACTCCATGATCTTTACGAACCACTATTTAAAAAGCAAAATTATCCTTACGTTTGCGGCCATTCTCATGTGCTGCATCTATTGCGGCCGCTACGGGACGCGCCACTTTTTGACCATGGAAAAAGCGCTGGCCGAACCGGTTAAATATAAAAATGCCCCCATGCGGTGCCAGTTATGCATCATTAAAAAAGTGTCCGGCAATAAACTTGAATTCTACCAGAAAAAAAAGGCCTTCCGCGCCCAGCTTAAAAACGGCGTTTTCATCCCGGATTGTAAAGTAAAACGGCAGATAAGCATGACGGGCACGGTGGTTGATTCGGTTTTGTACATAGATTCTTATCATGTCCATGCCAATCGGGGCTATAAAGTCATTATTTCGTTGATAGCTTTAATAGGACTATTGGTGTATATCGGACCGCGTCTTTTTCGGCTTATGCGGAACCCCTTTGCCTCCGGTCGGGAAGGCGCGGAACATGCCTGATCTTGCCACGCATATCGCGCTTGGTCTGGGCGTAGGGGCTGTTATTAATAACCGCCGCATAATTCCTCCCTTGCTTTTAGGCACGGTCTTGCCGGATGTATGTTCCCGCATTCCTTCGATTCTTTACGATAAAGTATACTGGTATGCCGAGGCCTGCCATACCCCATTTGTCATGCTGCTCTGGTGCTATTTGCTGTCCCTGTTTTTTAAAACAGGCGTGCGAAAGACAATGTTTCTCTGGATGTACGTGGGCGTGATAATTCATCTTGTGCCCGATGCCCTGCAGCGGCATGTCGCCCATGGATATTTCTGGTTCTTTCCCTTTTCGTGGTACGATCCTCATGGCGGGTTTTTTTGGTCCGAGGATTCAATGGTTTTTGTACCGTTCCTGGCGGTTGCCGCCGTGATTTTTTTAATAACGCAAAAAAGTGCGCGACGGTAATCGAAAAACATTATTGTGCTCTTTCTTATGCGGCGAAAAGCATTTTTATAAATGCAAAATAAACCTTAAATAGTATGAATGCTTGTTGGCGCCTGGAGGAAAATACGAAAACAGAATTACTGAACAAAGTTAAAAACGCCGTAAGGCAAATCGAGCCTTCCGCCGAAATTATTATTTATGGTTCTCGCGCTCGTAATGATTTTAGTTCGGTTTCAGATTGGGATTTTCTCGTTCTGGTTGATGGAGATGTCGATTACCGTAGGACGCATACAATCCGGCACCAACTGCACGAAATAGAATGGGACACGGGCGAAGTCCTGAGTTGCCTCGTACGAAACCGCATTGAGTGGGAGAGTGAAAAATACCGCACTATGCCGTTATACAAAAGCATTAAACTCGAAGGCGTAAGGTTATGAAAAGATGGCCCGCAAAAGCGGCAGCATAGCATATCTCCGTCTGTGATAAATTATATTTTCAACCATGCCTATTCAGAATTTTTCGTGGGTAATCCCCGGCAAACTGGCCGGAAGCGCTTTACCGGGCGGCACACCATCGGCCTCCGATGCTGCCGTGGCCGCGGACCTG
>JAQUMP010000309.1 GCA_028718065.1 Chitinivibrionales bacterium
TAAATACCTCGTATAAACTTTTGCGCAGGGCAAAACTTTTTTCCGCTTTGTTAATCATGCGGATGCCATAGGGACCGAGCAGTTGCTTAAACCGGTATTCGTGAAGTTTAAAGCACCGGTCCACCGCGATAATCCGCATCATTTTTTCGATGGCCCCAATAAATACGCGCACCCCGATGGCGATGGCCACGGAAAACCAGATCGAAGGCAAAACCAGGAAATAGGAGAGAAAACCTGCGGCGATTGATAAATAAAATCGGTAAAACGAAAAAACAACCATGGCTATTTTTCTTTGAGCATTACCTTAAGCGCCGAAGCGATCAGCATGGCGGCTTTGGGGCTTATTGACCTGCCGGAAGCCCCGGGTTGCGCTTTTGTCAACATTGCATTGTCCGCCTTGGTTTTTGCCTGCAAGGCTTTTAATTGCGCGGCGCCTTTGCCCGTGTAGGGATTTTTGTCTAAGCGTTTGTACCCTTTGTTGGTTAAATATTGCGGTTTTTCGTACATGGCTTGGTCCTTAATATCTATCCTACGGTTTATTTCTTAAAAATACAAGCTATACCCTGAATTCGCGGTCTAAGATTTCGTTAATAAGCCGGTCGAGCGAAACCGGATAAAATTTAAAGCGCGGACCCCAGACCAGCGCGGTTTTAACGTTTTCCTGGGCTAAAAGATCGTCGTGAATTTTGCTGAGATATCCTTCCGGATCGCCTTCGACATTTTTTATTAAAAAATACTGGTTCGCGATTTTAACGTTCTTTTTACTGCTTACGGCAAACGAGAAAAGCCTGCCTTCGATATCTTTATCGAATGTTTCCGGATCAAACACTTCACCGAAGGTTTCGCTGAGCATCCCCGGCGAAATAATAAATTTTGGCGAAACGCTGATCTTGCCGTTTATTTCGATCGTATTTCCCGCCGCGGCATCGTCCGGTGAAACCAGAATATAGGGCAACTCGTGATAGCCCGACACAATGCCGCTTATCGGCTTGCGTAGGATCCTGGTCTGGTAATAGATCTCTTTGATTATTTCGTTGTTTGAATTATCCATAAGATTCATAAAATAGTTCTTAAAACGACAATATTACATATTTAATTCTCCACCTCTTCGTATCATCTGCAATATTCGTTTACCCAGGGCCAAAATTGTGATGATTCCGAGAGTTTTTACGAGGATAACCGCGGCATTGTCCGAAGTTTTTTTATTCAATCTTGGAAAGCGCAGCCTGCTTGGCGACCGCAATGCGGGTGATGGCTTTGTTGTGCTTTAAGCGGGCGGCGGCTTTTTCGGCGGGAGATTGGGCCTGGGCCAATAAACTTTCGGCGTCGGTTTTGGATTTTTTGGCCCGTTCAACGTCGATCTCCGACGCAAATTCCGCCAACTCGGCCAGGAGCGAAACGGAATTTTTGCCGACCTCCACAAACCCGCCGCACACGGCGCAATAAGAATTTTTGCCCTCGGCATCCGTGATTTTTACTTTACCGCAGGCAAGCGGCGAAAGAAACGCCGTATGGTGGGGGAGTACGCCGATTTCGCCTTCGAGCGCGGGAAAAACGGCAAACTGCACCTGCTGGGAAAATATTTTCTTTTGCGGCGTTACGATTTCGAGCAGATATGTTTTTTCATTGGCCACGGGAATATCCTATTTGTCAACAATTACAGCGTTTTGGCTTTTTCCACGACATCGTCGATGGTTCCCACCAGCAGGAACGCCGATTCCGGAATATCGTCGTGCTTGCCGTCGATAATGGCCTGAAAACCTTCGATGGTTTTTTCGAGCGGCACGTATTTACCCGGCTGGCCGGTAAATTCCTGCGCCACAAAGAACGGCTGCGAAAGAAACCGTTGAATTTTGCGCGCCCGCGAAACCGTTAATTTGTCGTCTTCCGAGAGTTCTTCCATACCGAGAATGGCGATAATGTCCTGCAATTCGCGATACTTTTGCAGGATGCGCTGAACATTGCGCGCTACGGCATAGTGAGTTTCGCCGACGATGTTGGGGTCCAGGATGCGTGAGGTGGAGTCCAGCGGATCAACGGCAGGATAAATGCCGATTTCAACCATGGCGCGCGAGAGCGTGGTCGTGGCATCCAGATGCGCAAACGTGGCCGCGGGTGCCGGGTCGGTTAAATCGTCTGCCGGAACGTAAATCGCCTGGACCGAGGTAATGGAGCCCGCTTTGGTGGAAGTAATCCGTTCCTGAAGCGAGGCCATTTCGGTCGCCAGGTTGGGCTGGTATCCCACCGCCGACGGCATGCGTCCGAGCAGAGCCGAAACCTCGCTGCCGGCCTGGACAAAACGGAATATATTGTCGATAAACAGCAGCACGTCCTGTTTGGCGACATCGCGGAAATACTCGGCAATTGTCAAGCCGGTAAGCGCAATACGCAAACGCGTTCCCGGCGGTTCGTTCATCTGGCCGAATACCAGCGCGGTTTTATCGATGACCTTGCTCTCTTTCATTTCCACCCACAGATCGTTGCCTTCACGCGTACGTTCGCCCACGCCGGCAAAAACCGAAAACCCGCCATGCTCGGTGGCGATATTGCGGATGAGTTCCTCGATCAGAACGGTTTTGCCCACGCCCGCACCGCCGAACAGGCCGATTTTACCGCCTTTGGGGTAGGGTGTAAGCAGATCGATAACTTTAATGCCGGTTTCAAGAATTTCCCAACTGGTCTTTTGTTCCGCAAGGGTCGGGGCGTTACGGTGGATCGGCCAATAGGTATCGGAAACGACCTGGGGGAGACCGTCGATCGGTTCGCCTAAAACATTGCACATGCGGCCGAGGGTGTTTTTGCCCACGGGAATTTTAATGCTTTCGCCGGTGTCGATTACCTGCGCGCCGCGAGCAAGACCGTCGGTTGAGGCAAGGGCAACGGCACGCACGCGATTGTCGCCCAGATGCTGCTGCACTTCGGCGGTAATGGAAATCGCTTTTACCAGCTTGGAGGCGGGCTGCTTAATGACGATGGCATTGTAGATGGACGGCAGCTCTCCGGCCGGGAATTCCGCGTCTACCACCACGCCGACGATCTGCACGACTTTGCCGGTGGCTGTCTTACTTTCCGTTTTGGTTTGTTCCATTTAGTCCTTCTTTTCTAATTTATTTTGTTGGGGCGATTCATGAATCGCCCTTACTGCAATTCTTATTTTAACGCTTCTGCCCCGCTGACGACTTCCAAGAGCTCCTTGGTTATCAGGCCTTGGCGCGCCTTATTATAGATCAACATTAATTTTTCGATCAGTTCTCCGGCGTTTTTCGTGGCGGCATTCATGGCGGTCATGCGCGCCCCCTGCTCGGCGGCATAGGATTCCAGCACCACGCGCCAGATCTGGAACAGAAAATATTTCTGCAGAATGGCGTCCAGAACTTCCTGCGCGCCGGGTTCAAAAAGGTAGTCGGTCGCAATCTTTGAGGTCGCCTCGTCCTCGGTCGCTTTAATGGGCAGGAGCTGCTCGACCATGGTTTTGGATACGGCCGCGCTTTTAAATTCGTTGTAAATAACGTCGACTTCGTCGATGGCGCCGTTCAGGTAATCGTCTAAAAGTTTCTGGCCGATTTCGGAAACCCGCTCGTAACCGGGCTTAAAAAAGATGTCGTTATAGGCATTTATTACGGAATAATTTTTACGGCGGCCATAAAAATCGCACGCTTTTTTGCCCAGGATCGTGAGGGTTACTTTACATTCGGTATGGGTGCGGACGAATTCCATGCTTTTTTTAAGGATGTTGGCGCTGAACGATCCGCACAGGCCTTTGTCGGAGCTTACCACGACGAGGTTGATTGTTTTTACCTGGCGTGCAATTAAAAGCGGCGACAGGGAGGCAAGCGACTTTGTTTGCAGATGGTGCGCGATTTCGGAGAGCTTGCGGGCATACGGGCGCGCCGCCAGAATCTGGTCGCGCGCTTTTTTAAGCTTTACCGACGACACCATTTCCATGGCGCGCGTGATTTTCTGTATGTTCTTGACGCTTACGAAGCGCCGTTTTATTTCGCGAGGGGTGGGCATTTCTTTTTCTTATTCCTATCAGTTAACTTTCTTCTTTGCACCAGTGTTCATAGCGAACCAAATCGTTATTTCGGAGATCCGCTCGCTACGGACTTAACAGGCGGGCCTCAGGCCCGTTCTTTCTTGAATTTCTCCAGCGCTTCGGCCAGCGCCTGTTTGGTGGCGTCGCTGATTTGTTTTTCGTCCTTAATGGCTTTGAGAATGCTGGCATGGCTGTTTTCCATATACCGAAGCAGATCGGCCTCGAATTTTAAAATATTTGCCACCGGCACATTGTCTAAATATCCGAAAGTGCCCGCGAAAATGGAAACAATCTGCGCTTCGAGCGGCATGGGCGTGTGTTCATTTTGCTTAAGCAGCTCTACCATGCGTTGACCGCGCGCGAGCATGGCAAGGGCGGATTTGTCAAGCTCCGAACCAAACTGCGCAAAAGCCGCCAGTTCGCGATACTGCGCAAGGTCGATGCGCAATTTACCGGCAACCTGACGCATGGCTTTGGTCTGGGCCTTACCGCCCACGCGCGAAACCGAAATACCGGCGTTGATGGCGGGCCGTACGCCCGAATAAAAGAGCGAGCCTTCCAGGAATATCTGACCGTCGGTAATCGAGATGACGTTAGTGGGAATGTAGGCCGAAACGTCGCCGGCCTGGGTTTCTATTATCGGCAATGCCGTGAGCGAACCGCCGCCCAGCGGCTCGGAAAGCTTTGCGGCGCGCTCGAGCAATCTGGAATGCAAATTAAAGACGTCGCCCGGATAAGCTTCGCGGCCGGGCGGACGGCGCAGCAGCAGCGAAAGTTGACGATAGGCAAAAGCGTGCTTGGAAAGATCGTCGTAAATTATAAGCGCATGGCCACCCGCATCGCGGATGGCCTCGCCGATGGAGGCGCCCGCGTACGGAGCAATATATTGCAGCGGCGCCGGATCGGCGGCCGAAGCGCAGACGATGATGGAATATTTCATGGCGCCATGATCTTCTAAAATCTGGTGCACGCGCGCGACC
>JAQUMP010000310.1 GCA_028718065.1 Chitinivibrionales bacterium
ATCTAATGTTGATCGACGTATCGGGCCGGGGCAAACCGCGCATGCTGCCGGACGGCCGCGTGGACCATCACGATCTTCAAACCGTGATTAATATCCGTAAAGGAACCCCGCTGGTGCGGCGCACGCCGCCGGCGCCGGGAAAAGAAGGTATCTCGGTCTTCGGTTCGGTGCTTAAGCCGCCGCCGGTGCACGACTGGGTTTTTAAGATCGGCAAGGGAACCGAGGTTGCAAAGGACAATCCTAATCTGGTGGTCGCCGCGATCGAAGGCGCGCTGGCGCTCTCACCCGACGGAACGGTCGAGGTGCACACGGAGAAATCGATTCCGAGTGACATCGACTATTCAACCGGCAACCTTTCATTCAGCGGCGATTTAAAAATCAACGGCACCGTGCGCGCCGGATTTAAAATAGCGGCGGACGGCAATGTCCTCATTCGCGGCGGGGTGGAGGACGCCGAAGTTTCGTGCAGCGGCAACCTTGAAATCCTCGGCGGCGCGCGCGGCGCCGCGCACGGGTTTCTTACCTGTAAAGGCACACTTAAGGTCCGTCATATCGAAAACTTTTCGGCTTCGGCCCAAAACGACATTATTATTATGGAAGACGCCATTCACAGCACCTTGACGGCAGGGAAAAATATTTCGGTAAAGTCGCTCCTGGGCGGCAGGGTTTCCGCCGGTGATACGCTTACGGCCGAAACCATCGGCGGCTCGGCCGAGATCCATACGACCGTCGATATCGGCCGGATATTTAAACTAAGGCAAAAAACCATTGCCCTGAGCGCGGAACGCGCGACGCTTGAAAATGAACTGCGTTCTACCAACGATGCCATTTACGAACTGGTGCAGGGCGGCATGGACGGCGCCGGCGTTCTGGACGCCGGCGCGCTGGCGCGGCTGAATGCCATAAAGCAAAATAAACAAAAAACGCGGGAGCGCCTGTCGACCATCGCGCTTGAGCTGGGGGAGGTCGAGAAAGACCTTAAACAGCAGGCAAACCCGGTGGTAAAAGCGCGCACCGTTTTTCGCGGAACGGTCGTGGTGCTCGGCGAAACCGAAAGGACCATCGACGAAAAAATGACGAATGTCGTGATTACGGCCGACGATGCCGGGATCGTGGTCCGGTAAGATTATTATTTGTAAATTATGTCATATCAACAGGGGGATGCAGATTCGATGAAACCAAGTCGTGTTCGCGCCGTGAGTTTACCGTTGTGCCTTGCCGCAGGCCTCTTGCTGGCGGCTTTCGTAGTTCTGCACGCGGAAGAAACGAGTGAATATATCCATTATCAATTGGGGATAAAATATAAAAACGAAGGCAAGATCGAACCGGCCCTGCAGGAGTTTAATTCCGTTCTGGCCGAATACCCGGATAACTATAATGCCTATTACAATATCGCCGAACTCCGCACGATGCAGGGCCAGACGCGCTTGGTCATTTACAACCTCAAAAAGGCGCTCGCCTTTAATCCCGGATGGGCCAAGGCCCAAAAAATGTTGGGCGAAGCCTACAGCGCAGACGGTCAATTCCAGAAAGCGATCATGGAATTGCAGCAGTACCGACAGATTTGCGATCCGCAGGAACGCAAAGGCGTTCAAGGAATGATCGACTCCCTTATCCTGCGCGCCCGCGGCCAACTCGGCAGCGGCTTTGAAGAATCCCCATCCGCGCCCGCCGAGGCCGCGCCGGTAAAGCAGGGCGCGGCAAAACCGGAAGCGCCTCTTAAAAAAGAAACGGCCGCCCCGGCGCAGTATAAAAGACCGGTCAACGGCATGGCGGAGACGGAATTTCACCATGGCGTTGAATTGTTCGGCGACAAGAAATACGATGAGGCCATCGTGAGTTTCCGTAAAACGCTGGCGCTCGCCCCGGGTCATGCCGGCGCCTATTACTATGCCGGTTTGATCCGCTATCATAAGGGGCAGAACGACCTGGCCAAATTCAACCTGCGGCGGGCGTTTGCCTATCCGGTGCGGGGCTTAAACGCGCATTTTTACCTGGGGAAAATATTCGGCAGCGAAAAAATGTACAAGGACGCCATCGACGAGCTTACGCTTTTTGTCAATAAGACCGCCAGCGATTCGGCGCGGGAAGAAGCCAACGGCTTAATATCCGTTTTTAAGAAAGCCCTGGGCGGCGCCGCAGTGGCCATGGATTCGCTTAAAATTTCGCCGAATCTTTCGACCTGGGACCGCGTGGAAAGCGCGCTTGAGGGCAAGGCCGCACCATCGGCGCTGGATACGGCGGCCATGGAAGAACGCGGCGGCCTGGAGATGCGTATTGATTCCATGCTCTCCCTGGCGCTGGTAGACACCGTGACCGACGCCGGGCAATCCATGCTCGGAGGCGTGCGCCTGTTTAAAGCCAACCGTTTCGACGATGCCATCGCCGAATTTAAAAAGGTCCTGCTTACGCACCCAAGCGGCGAGGTAACGGCGCGCAGCATTTATGACATCGGCATACTCTATGTCAAGCTGCGCCTTTTCCATAATGCCGAAAACCAGTTTCAGCAGGTTTTAGACCGCTTTCCCGGCCATGCGTTTGCAGGCAACAGCCTTTTTCTGAAAGCCCTCTGCCTTAAAGAGCGCGGGGAGTATAGCGCGGCGCAACGGCTTTTCGGTGAATTTATTCAGAAATACCGCAAGCATGCCTGGTGCGCCAAGGCCTATGAACAACTTGGCGATGTTTTTGCCGACCTGGAACAACATGCAAAAGCCCGGGAGGCGTTCGACCAGGCGGCGGCGACCGCCGGCAACCCCGGCGACCAGGTCTTTGCCTTGTATAAACTCGGCCAGGCATACACCGCCCTGGCTAATCCGGAACGGGCCATCGCGTCGTTTAAAAAGGCCATAGACGTCGGCGAAAAAAAAGGCGTTTACGTACGCGTACCGGACGCTTACTATCGCATCGGCGATTACTGGTACCAGCAAAAAAAATATGCCGAAGCCCTGCCCTATTACCAGACGGCCTCCCGCAAATATCCGCAATACCAGGAAACGCCGTGGGGCCTGTTCCAGATCGCCGGCATTTATAAAAATACGCATGATTATAAAAAAGCCGTGGCGCAGTACAAGGAGTTGATCGCGCGTTTTCCGGATGATTACTGGGCGCGCCAGGCCCGCTGGAAACTGGAAGACGCCGTGTGGGAAAACCAGTACCAGGCCGTGTTGCAGTAGGGAAAAGGAGATTATATATCTTGACAGACCAGGAACTTGTAAACAATCTGTGCCGGTCGTACGAGCAGCAGTTGATCTGGTACACGCAGTTGCAGCAGATCATGCAAAAAATGCTCAACGGCGTGATTCTTTCCGGCGGCGATATTTCGGGCGTCTTGCCGCCGCTGCAGGAGAAGCAGACTATTTTAGAGCGCATTACCGCCCAGCACCATGAATGCGCGCCGTACGAAACGGCCTGGCAGCAGCGCAAGAAACAACTGCCGCAGGCCGACGTCGACCGCGTGATGGCGCTGCTTTCGCGCCTGAGCGCCGTTATCAAGGATTTTCTTGACGGCGAGGAACAACTCAAAACCTATATCGCCCGCTTTCAGCAATCGGTTTCATAATGGAAACGCTCCTTAAGCCGCAACTTTCGCATGACGAAATGGTCGCGTTCCTGGAAGCGCAGCAGAAAATCCTGGCGGATTTTCAGGCCCGCACCGAGACGTTGCGCGGGGCGTACGGCGCCATGCAGGAGGACTTTAAAAAGATCAACCTTGAGCTTGACAAAAAAAACAACCAGCTCGCCGAAAGCATGCAGCGCCTTGAAGAAACCAGGACCTACCTGGGCAGCATCCTGGAAAGCATGAACAACGGCGTTATTGGTGTTGACATAATGGGCACAGTCACCCATTTTAACCGCGCCGCCGAGGAAATAACCGGCTTTTTACGGCCGGACGTCATGGGCAAACCTTACGCCGATTTTTTTCAGAAGGACGCCGCCAGCGAATACACCCTGCTGCACGTTCTGCGCAGCGGCCGGGAGCGCAAAGGCGACGAAAAAATCCTGTGGCACCGCGACGGCCACCCCGTGCCGGTCTCGTTCCAAACCGGCCTGCTGCGCGACCAGAAAGGCGCCCTGCTCGGCGCGGTCGAAATTTTCTCCGATATCTCGCATATCAAGGCGCTCGAAAAAGAGATGCAGAGCGCCAAGACTATGGCGGCGCTCGGCGAAATGTCGGCCGTGGTTGCCCACGAGATCCGCAATCCGCTGGGCGCTATGGGCGTATGGGTGGGGCTTTTGGACCGCGACCTGGCCGGCGACGACCCGCGCAAGCAAACGCTCTCCAAAGTAACCGAAGGTTTGCAGCGCCTCAACCGGATCGTTTCCAATTTGCTGGTGTATACCCGTCCGTTAAGCGGCCAGTTCCGCAAGGTCGCGCTCAAGGAATTGGTTGTTGAAACCATCGATTTTGTAGCCGTGGAAATCGAAAGCCAGAACACGCCGATTGTTATTGACAAACGCCTGCCGGCCGATGCAACGCCCCTTTTTATCTATGCCGATCCCGAAAAAATCCAGCAGGTAATCATGAACGTGTGTTTAAACGCCGTGCAGGCCATGCCCAAGGGCGGGACGCTGAGCGTTACCGTGGACACGCACCGCCAGGGAGATACACGCTACGCATCGTTCGGCATAAGCGATACCGGTATCGGGATCGAAGCGGCGGCGCAGCAAAAAATATTCGAGCCGTTTTTTACGACCAAGGAACACGGCACCGGCCTGGGCCTGGCGATCGTAAAAAAAATCGTGGAATTGCACTCTGGGTATATCGACGTGCAGAGCGCCCCCGGCGCGGGAACGACGGTAAAAATTTTTATTCCTCAACTCAAGGAGTAGTCCAAGCTCTATGGAACCAAGGCGGATTTTAATCGTCGACGACGATCGCTACCTGCGCGAGTCGATCCGGGAAACGCTCAAACGCAAGGGCTACGAGGTACTGACCGCCACCGAGGGCGGCGAGGCCATAACGCTCTTTTCGGAACACCCGTTCGACATGGTGATTTCCGACATTA
>JAQUMP010000311.1 GCA_028718065.1 Chitinivibrionales bacterium
TATACCGGCATAAATGGCTTTAAGGGTTTTTTCAGGGGCGACGACGCCAAAGGGGGTTAATACCGCGCGCCACCGCAGGCTCTGAAAAAGATAGGCGGTAATGTCTACGCAAATGCCAAAGAGAGCCAAAGGCCAATTTATGGCCTCGATGTTTGCAAATAATTGATCTATATCTATGCCGTGAAAAACCCATATCAGACACGCTACGGCAACGGCGTAACCGAAAACGGTTTGGATGATTTTTATAAGTGAGTGCCGCGCCCGGTTGGTTTTCATTCGGTATAATTCAGTAAATATTCAAGCAGCAGACGCACGCCAAACCCCGTACCGAATTGCGGCACCTCGCCCCGGGCGGTTTTTTCGTTATAGGCCACACCGGCAATATCAAGATGCGCCCAGGGCAGATTTTCGACGAACTCCTCCAGAAACGCCGCTCCGGCAATGGATCCGGCCGTGCCTTTTTTAAGCTTGGAGGTGTTGCATAAATCGGCGCTGTCGCTCTTAATAATTTCGTGATGTTCCTCGTAGAGCGGCAGGCGCCAGAGGCGCTCGCCCGTTTTTTCGCCGGCATTAAACAGCGCCCTTGCCAGTTCGTCATTATTGCAGAAGAGCCCGGCAATGGTATCGCCGAGCGCCACAAGAATCGCGCCGGTCAAGGTTGCCAGGTCGATAATGCGGCTGGGGGCGCAATGCTTTTGGCAATAGGTGATCGCGTCCGCCAGAATAAGGCGGCCTTCGGCGTCGGTGCTGGAGATTTCAACGGTTTTTCCGTTGTACGATTTGTAAATATCGCCGGGGAAATAGGCTGTGCCGTCGATGGCGTTGTGCACGGCCGGAACAATGCCGACAACGTTGATTTTAGGTTTCATCGTCCCCAGCGCCTGCATAATACCCAGCACCGCCGCGCCGCCCGCCATGTCCTGCCGCATGGTTTCCAGGGAGCCGGTGGGTTTTAAATTCTGGCCGCCGCTGTCAAACGTTACGCCCTTGCCGATGAGCGCGGTTTTGTTTTTAGTCCCTTTATCGCCCCGGTATTCCATGATTATCAGGCGCGGCGGATGGGGCGAGCCTTGACCCACGGCAACAATCAGCCCCAGGCCCTTGCGCGCAAGCTCTTTTTCGTCAAGAACGGTGCAGGCTATTTTTCCCGCTTTGCAAATCCGCCGGGCATAGCGGGCAAGATATTCGGGAACAATCGTATGCGCGTTTTCGTTCACCAGCGCGCGGGCCGCAAGCGTACCGTCGCAAACGGCCTGGAGCGTCCGCAAAACCGGGCGGGGGCTTTTCGTTACCATTTCCACCAGGACCGGGGTTTTCGGTTTATCGCTTTTATACTTTGTAAATTTATCGGCGCCGAGCAGAACACCTTCCAGACAGGCCTCGGCTTCGCCGCGCGATAGTACCTGCGGGGAAACCAGCGAAACATCGCCGCGTTTAAGGTCGATCGCTTTTTGGATCCCGCGCGCCGCGGCGGCGCGTATCTGGAGCGTTGAATATTTGCTTTTTTCACCGAGGCCGCAATAGATAATGGTCCGGTCGCCGTTGTAACGCACGGCGACCTCGTCTTTTTCGCCTTTAAAGTCGGCAATGGCGGGCGCCGGGGAACGTTTGGCCTCGTCGGCAAGCATAAATTTTATGATGGTCGCATGATGGGCTTTGGAAGACAAAATAATTTTCATGAGTGTCCGGCCTTTTGCGGGTAGTCACCCTAAAATAATCTATCGGCGGCCCTTTTTGATAGTGAAAGTTGCCTGCGGGAGAGAAGAATGGCGCGGGTCTGTAATTTATTAATAAAGCGCCGTAAGCGATTCGGCCCAGGTCTTTATTGCTTTCCAATCCCGGTAATCGCCCGGCACGATCCCAAAAATCATTTTTCCCATCCAATTGCCGAACCGGCCGGCCGAAGGGGCGTTTCCGGCGAATACAACATTGCTTACGGGATGCAGGCCGCAGGCGACTTTGCCCGGATAGGTTCGCGCATGTTCCCTTTTCTGGGGCTTGACGGATGTTATAGTAATGCACACCGCAAAAACCGCCGCTTTTTTTTTGTTTAAAGCGGGCCGGTTCGCGTCGATAAACTGCTTGACCTTGGGATGAATGTTGTCCCCCCGTATGGCGGAACCGATAACAACCAAGTCATACTTGTCAAGATTTATTGCGGCGCCGGCGGCGGCCATAACGTCCACCGCGCAATTTTTAGTTTGCAAACAGGATCTCATGCTGTCGGCAATCGCCGCCGTGGAGCCGGCGAACGAACCATATACGATTAATACATTTTTCATGTTCACCCCCTGTGCGTTTGATACGTCGGCAAGCATTAAAACTAATAACGTTAGAATTGCTTTTTTCATTTTCGTTCCTTATTATTTTATAGGGTAAACTAAAAATAGTACGTGGCAGGCGATGGGATTTTAGTAAAGGAGTCTTTGGAATGATCGGCATGCAAACTTTGGGGACCGTTATGGTTTTTGCGGCTGTCGGCGGCGCGGCCGTTTTTTGTACCGGCTGCAACGACACCAACAACAAGGATTTTCTTGGTTCGGCCGTCGTGGAAACGCAAACGTATCAGATTGCCACCACCGTCGGCGGAACGCTGGTTGCCGTTAACAAACAGGAAGGCCAGCAAATAAAAACCGGCGAATTGCTCGCCGTCATCGATACGGTTCCGCTCGTGCTCAGCCGGCAGGAGTTCATTGCAAGCCGCGCCGAGCTGGAAGCCTCTATCGCCGCCGGCAAAGCTTCCGTCGCCTCATCAAGCGAAGACGTGGCGGGCGTCGAGCGTGAATATAAACGCACCAGCGACCTGGCGGCCCTGGGCTCGGCGCCGGTCCAGCAGCGTGATAATTTACAAACGCAATACGCGTCCGCTAAATTCAAGTTACAATCGGGCCGGCAGCAACTGCAAAGCCAGCGGCAACACCTTAACGTCCTGAGCGCAAAAATCGACGAACTTAACAATCAGCTCGGCAAATGTTATTGTTGGGCGCCCTGCACCGGGGTCATTTTAACTCGTTTCAAAAATCTGGGTGAGGTCGCGCTTCCGGGCAACCCCATTTACGAAATAGGCCGCATCGATTCCGTTCAGGTGGATTTTTTTGTTCCGCAGGTGTTGCTCGCTTCCCTTAAATTGGGTCAACAGCTCCGTATCAGGCTCGACACCAACAAGGGCGAAAAAGAAATATTTGTCCCCGCCATCATCGCCTGGATCAGCGAAACCGCCGAGTTTTCGCCAAAAAACATTCAAACGCGTGAAAGCCGCAACGAACTTGTTTTTAAGGTGCGCACCTTGGCCGCCAATAGCGAGGGACTGCTCAAACGCGGTTTGCCGGTGGAGGTCTGGCGATAATATTAGCACAGGATATTACGCGCACTCGCTTGCATCCCCTTAAAGAGAGAACTTCTATTTAAGTCCCCCTGCGGGGGATTTAGGGGGCGAGATTTAGCGAACATTGTATAAATTAATAGCCATTAAATCAACCCATGCCTCTTGCCATTAACTGCACCGATATAAAAAAAAATTACGCCGGCGAACATGCGCTCGGCGGCGTCGGGTTTAGCGCAGAAACGGGCGCCATGTTCGGTCTTATCGGCGCCGACGGCGCCGGCAAAACCACGTTAATGCGCATATTGTCAACGCTTATTTCCCCGGACGGCGGTTCAGCCGAAGTCCTGGGCAATTCCATTGCGGGCCCCATCGGCCGCATCCGCTCCGCGGTGGGCTACATGCCGCAGCGCTTTTCGCTCTATCAGGATTTAAGCGTGGCCGAGAACCTTAATTTTTTCGCCGACGTTTTTTCGGTTACCGGCGCCGATAAAAAAAACCAGGTGGAAAAACTCATGCACTTTTCGCGCCTCGCGCCGTTTAAGCAGCGCCGCGCCCGCAATCTTTCGGGCGGCATGAAACAAAAGCTGGCGCTCTCCTGTGCGCTTATCCATAAGCCGAGGCTGCTCCTGCTCGACGAACCGACCACCGGCGTCGACCCGGTCTCACGCAACGAATTCTGGCGCCTGCTGGCGGAGTTGCGTCGCGACGACATAACCATCCTGGTCTCCACGCCGTACATGGACGAAGCCGCGCTGTGTGACTGCCTGCTGTTGCTTGACAAAGGAAAAACACTGCTTTCCGGCGCGCCCGCGGAGCTGCTGAAGGGCTATCCCTACCGGCTTTACCGGCTGCTGAACCGAGCGGGTACGCTGACTTGTCCGCAGGATACGCCGTTACCCGCGGGCATTGTTTTAATGTATCCCGAGGCGGGATCTTTGCATGTGGCGACCGCGCCGGATTTTTCTTCTCCCGATTCGGTTCTCGCAGCAGTCAAGAATGTTGTTCCGGAGGCCGAAATTATTGACGAAATTCCTCCGACGATTGAGGATTTGTTTTTTATGACTCTTTCAGAAAAGAATAAGACCAAAATTTAATCTGGAAGGGGCTGGCCGCCCCTTAAACCCGCCAGGGAAAATGCTTATTATATTAAAAAATTAAAACCGGGTTAAATTAAGTCCCCTAACGGGGGATTTAGGGGGCGAGAATTAACGGGCGTCGGGCAGAGAAAGACGCAAAATCTTTTAGCTATAACAAGCATTTTCATTACGGGATCTAAAGGGCGGAGCCCTTTCCATAAAATTATTTATTCTTTGTTTAAAAAGATATTATGTCATTTACAATAGAAACTGAAAACCTAACTAAAACCTTCGGCGCGTTTACCGCCGTAGACCATATTTCCTTTGCGGTCGAGGCCGGGGAAATTTTTGGTTTCTTGGGCGCCAACGGGGCCGGCAAAACCACCGCCATCCGCATGCTCTGCGGCCTGCTCGATCCGAGCAGCGGCGCCGGCCGGGTCGCCGGGCTGGACATTGTTACCCAGACCGCCAAAATCCGCACGCGCATCGGCTATATGCCGCAAAAATTCAGCCTTTATACCGATCTATCGGTTGTCAACAACCTAAAATTATACGGATCGCTTTACGGGCTTTCGGGAAAGCGGCTTGCGGAGCGAATTGCGGT
>JAQUMP010000312.1 GCA_028718065.1 Chitinivibrionales bacterium
GGTCCGGCCCGATTGCCTTGGCGGTCAGGCGCGCGCCTGTATGCCCTTTATACGGCAATTTTTTGCTTCGTTCAAGGAACTGAAAGGCGATGAACTCAGCCGCAAACTATATATCGTCCGCAAATGCATCGAAAACAACGCCGCCGGACTCGGTTTTGCGCTCGACGATTTTTACGTTGTTTCGTTTTCCAACCGTACCATTAATTATAAAGGCATGTTTGTTGCATCGCAGTTTTCGGAATTTTACCCGGACATTACCGATCCGAGCATGGTTTCGGCGCTCGCGCTGGTTCACCAGCGGTACAGTACCAACACCTTTCCTTCCTGGTATTTAGCGCACCCATACCGGTATATCGCCCATAACGGCGAGATCAATACGCTGCGCGGAAACATTAACAAAATGAAAGCGCGCCAGGCCACGGTCTCTTCGCTGCTTTTCGGTGATGAAATAAAAAAAATAATGCCGGTTGTAACCGACGGGCTTTCCGATTCGGCCACGGTGGACAATGTTTTTGAATTGCTGGTTCAGAGCGGGCGCTCCATGGAGCACGCGCTCATGATGATGGTTCCCGAGGCCTTCGGCCCCAAGTACCACATCAGCGAAGACAAACGGGAATTTTACGAATATCACGCCGCCATCATGGAACCTTGGGACGGCCCGGCGGCGATTGCCTTTACCGATGGGATAAAAGTGGGCGCCTGCTTAGACCGCAACGGCCTGCGTCCGGCGCGCTACGTGGTTACCAAAAGCGGCCGGGTGGTGCTGGCCTCGGAAGTCGGGGTGCTGGAAATCGCCCCGGAAGATGTGCTGGAAAAGGGCCGCCTGGCGCCGGGGAAAATGATTTTGGTCGATACCGCGCGAGGGCGCGTGGTGGGCGATAACGAGATCAAGGCCACGGTCTGCCGCAGCAAGCCCTACCGGCACTGGCTGGAAAACAACCGCATTGAATTGCGGGGTCTTTTGCAGGCACCCGGTCCTATCGAATTGCGCGGACCGGACTTGTTGACAAAAGAATTAATGTTCGGCTATACCCTGGAGGACATCCGGGCGATCATCCAACCCATGGCCGAAAACGCGCAGGAACCCGTTGGTTCCATGGGCAACAATGCGGCCCTGGCCGTACTTTCGGGAAAACCGGAGCTGCCTTATAACTATTTCAAACAGCTCTTTGCGCAGGTCACCAATCCGCCCATCGACCCGTACCGCGAAAACTTAGTCATGTCGCTGATGAGCTTTACCGGGCGCGAAGGCAACCTGCTCGACGAAACGCCGCAGCATTGTCGCCAGCTCAAGCTGGCGCATCCGGTCTTAAGCAACGACGACATCGACAAACTGCGCACCGTCGACAGCAGGGGTTTTCGTTCGTCAATCGTCGATACAATTTTTAAGCCCGCAGCGGGCATCGCGGGCCTGCAGGCGGCCCTTGCACGAATCTGCCGGGAAGCCGAACAGCATATCGACAACGGCTATTCCATGCTGATTTTAAGCGACCGCCGCGCAGACGCAGAAAACGCCCCTATTCCCATGCTGCTGGCCATGGCGGCCATGCACCATCATCTGCTTGGCGTGCGCAAACGCCATTTGAGCGCGCTTATTATCGAAAGCGGGGAAGTGCGCGAGGTAATGCACTTTGCCACGCTTATCGGCTACGGCGCCAGCGCCATTAATCCCTATTGCGTCTTTGAAATCCTGTCGGACTTAAAAACAAAGGGCCTTTTCCCCGCCGGGCTTTCGCTTGACGCGGCAATCGAAAATTACGTTACCGCCGTTAAAAAGGGGCTGCTCAAGATAATGTCCAAGATGGGCGTTTCGACCCTGCGCAGTTATAAGAGCGCCCAGTTGTTTGAGGCCGTGGGGCTCGATAAAGGATTTGTAGAAACCTATTTTCCGGGGACATCCTCGCGCGTGGGCGGGATCGGCCTCGCCCAGCTCGCCGGCGAATCCATTGCGCGCCACCGGGCGGCGTATAGCCCGGATTCTTCCGAGCTCCGCTCTCTGGATCCGGGCGGCCAGTACGACTACCGGCGCTTTTCCGAAAAGCACCTGTTTTCGCCCGAAGCCGTGGTGCTCTTGCAGCGCGCCGTGCGCGAGAACAGCTACGAGCTTTACAAGCAGTATGCCGCGGCCGTGGACGACGTAGGCCTGCGCGCCTGCACTCTGCGCGGCCTTTTTACCCTTAAAAACGGTCCGTCCGTTCCGATTGACGAAGTAGAAAGCGCCGACGCCATCGTACGGCGCTTCGTGAGCTCGGCCATGTCGCTGGGGTCCATCAGCCGCGAGGCCCACGAAACCATCGCCATCGCCATGAACCGGCTGGGCGCGGCCAGCAACTCGGGCGAAGGCGGCGAAGACGAAGCGCGCTATGAGCCGCTCCCCAATGGCGACAGCCGCCGCAGCGCCATTAAGCAGGTGGCCTCCGGGCGTTTCGGCGTGAATATATCTTATCTTGTCAATTCGCGTGAGCTGCAGATTAAAATGGCCCAGGGCGCCAAACCCGGCGAAGGCGGGCAACTGCCCGGCGCCAAGGTGGACGAGTACATCGCCAAGGTGCGCCATTCCATGCCGGGCGTAATGCTTATTTCGCCGCCGCCGCACCACGATATTTACTCAATCGAAGATTTGGCCCAGCTTATCTTCGACCTTAAAAACGCCAATCCCCAGGCGCGCGTATCGGTAAAGCTCGTGGCCGAGGTGGGCGTGGGCACCATCGCCGCGGGCGTGGCCAAAGGCAAGGCCGAGATGGTGCTCATAAGCGGCCATGACGGCGGCACCGGCGCATCTCCGATATCGTCAATCAAATACGCCGGCATTCCCTGGGAAATCGGCCTGGCCGAGACCCAGCAGGTGCTGGTCATGAACGCCCTGCGCGATAAAATCCGGGTGCAGGTGGACGGTAAAATGAAAACCGGCCGCGACGTGGTAATTGGGGCGCTGCTGGGCGCGGAGGAGTTCGGTTTCGGGTCGGCTACGTTAATTTCGCTCGGCTGCATCATGATGCGCAAATGTCATCTGAATACCTGCCCGGTGGGCGTGGCTACGCAGGACCCGGTTTTGCGCTCTCGTTTTGCCGGCAAACCCGAATATTTAATTAATTTTATGCGTTTTGTGGCCGCCGAGGTGCGCGAATATATGGCCGCGCTTGGTTTTAAGACCATGGACGACATGGTCGGGCATGCGGAAATGCTCGATACTTCGGGCGCCCTGGAATACTATACGAAACGTGGGCTTGACTTTTCGGCAATTTTTGCGGCCCCGCAGCGGGCGCCGGACGGCGCCTTGCGTTGCACGGGCGCCCGGACGCTTGACCTTTCCGGTTCGCTGGACGCGCATCTCCTGGCCGAATCAAAAGACGCGCTTGACAATAAGCAGCCGGTGCGCATTGCCGCGAACATCCGTAACAGCAACCGCACGGTAGGGGCCTATTTAAGCGGCGAGATCGCGCGGCGTCACGGCTCAAAAGGGCTGCCTAAAGACACCATTACCGTGCAATTTACCGGCTCGGCCGGCCAGAGTTTCGGGGCATTTTTGGCGCCGGGCATTACCTTTGAATTAAACGGCGACGCCAACGATTACATGGGCAAGGGCCTTTCGGGCGGGCGCATCGTTATCCGGCCGCGGCCGGGCTATACCTTCCGGCCGCACAATAATATTATTACCGGCAACGTCAACCTGTTCGGCGCAACCGAGGGAGAAGTTTACATTCAGGGAATGGCCGGCGAGCGTTTTGCCGTGCGCAACAGCGGCGCGCTGGCCGTGGTGGAAGGCGTGGGCGACCATGGCTGCGAATACATGACCGGCGGGCGCGTGGTGGTGCTGGGGCGCACGGGGGTCAATTTTGCGGCAGGCATGAGCGGCGGAATTGCCTATGTGCTCGACGAGAACCAGCTTTTTGATACGCGCTGCAACCTCGAACTCGTCGATCTGGAACCGGTCGTTGAGGAGGCGGAACGGAAGTTTCTGTATGGCCTGGTCCAAACCCACGTTACCTATACCGGCAGCGCCTACGCCGCGCAGATCCTGCGGGACTGGGCCGCGCTATTGCCCCTTTTTGTCAAGGTTATTCCGCAGGACTACCGCCAGGCGCTGGAGCGCATGAAAAAAGCCGAATTCAAGGAATCGGAAGTCGTCGCCATGACCGAGGAGGTTTTTTTATAATGGGAAAAAATACCGGGTTTTTAGAATACGAACGCGCGGATGCGCCGTACCGGCCTGTGGCGGAACGGTTGCGCGATTTCCGGGAGGCCGCGCTGCCGCTTTCGGACGGCGCCATTGTGACTCAGGCGGCGCGCTGCATGGAATGCGGTATCCCCTTTTGTCATGCAATGGGCTGCCCCGTTTACAACCTTATTCCCGAATTCAACGATTATGTGTATCGCGGCCAGTGGCAGGCCGCGTACGAACGCTTGAGCATGGTCAATACCTTGCCGGAAATTACCGGCCGCGTGTGCCCGGCGCCGTGCGAGACCTCTTGCACGCTGTCAATCAACAGCAGCCCCGTGGCCATTAAGCAAATCGAGCGCACCATAATCGAGCATGCCTTTGCGCAAGGGTGGGTCGTGCCGCTGCCGCCCTCGTCGGAATCCGGCAAAAAAATCGCGGTAATCGGTTCCGGTCCGGCAGGGCTGGCCTGCGCCATGCGCTTGCGCCGCAGCGGTCACGCCGTTACGGTGTACGAACAGGACGATAACTACGGCGGGATTTTGCGCTACGGTATCCCCGATTTTAAGCTGGAAAAAAACATTATCGACCGCCGCCTGGCCCTTATGGAGGCCGAAGGCGTGCATTTTGAGAACAACGTTTCCATCGGCGCGGACCTTTCCGCCCGCTATCTGCAGCGCACGTTCGACGCCGTCGTGCTCACGGTCGGCGCCCAGAAACCGCGCGATCTGCCGGCGCCGGGCCAGGGGCTGGAGGGCATTCATTTCGCCATGGATTATTTGGTAATGGCGAATAAAATTTCCGCGGGCAGGACTCCGGCAATTCACCCGCC
>JAQUMP010000313.1 GCA_028718065.1 Chitinivibrionales bacterium
CATGTCGCGCGGGGCCGGCGCGCAAGGCCGCGAAGGCGCGGGCTTTAAACTATCGCTTGTAAATGCGCTCTGGGGCCAGGCCGGTTTTTCGTTTTATCAACAATACATCGACCTTCTCGGCGCAAATTACGGCGCAGGCATGCATTTGCTGGACTTTGCCTCCCAACCGGACGCCGGCCGACTTACCATTAACGACTCGGTGAGCTACTGGACAAATGCAAAAATAAAGGACCTGTTGCCGCAAGGCTCAATCGACGGATTAACCCGTCTTGTGCTTACCAATACGGTTTATTTCGACGCTATGTGGCAGGATACTTTTAAACGAAGCGACACGTATAAGCGAGTTTTTTACCGGAGCGCAACCGATTCCGTCATGGATTCGACAATGTCAAGGATCGATTCCATGCCCTATGCCGCCGGACCGGGCTGGCAGGCGATAGAAATGCTCTATGACGGCGGCGATATGTCCATGGTGATTATCCTGCCGGATTCCGGCGCGTTTGACGCTTTTGAGACGGGCTTTAACATTCAGGTTTATGCAAATGTGATCGCAGCCCTTGCTCCGCAGTTTGTTGACGTGAGTCTTCCAAAATTCAATATTGCCAATTCATCGTTCAGCGTTAAAACGATTCTTACGGGTCTTGGCATGCAAAACGCTTTTAATCCGGATTCCGCCGATTTTTCCGGAATATGTAATGAACGGCTATATATCGGCGATGTAATCCATAAGGCGTTTGTTAAGGTCGACGAAAAAGGCACAACCGCGGCGGCGGCGACTGCCGTTATAATGCAAACGTTAAGCATGCATGTTTTGCCTGCCGTACCAATCCAATTTAAAGCCAACCGGCCCTTCATTTACCTTATCCGTGACCGGGCCACGAATACGATCTTGTTTTTAGGGCGGGTCGTCGATCCGCAATAACAATATGATTTAGAGCAAAAACTATTATGCCGTCAATTTTCTCCTACATGGACTATCGCGACTTCCTGCGTGACGCCTTTGCCGAAAAGAAAAAGGGCTTCGCGGGTTATTCCTATCGTCTCTTTTCGCAAAAGGCCGGCTTTAAATCGCCCAATATTTTAAAATTAGTCACCACCGGCGCACGCAACCTGACAAAAGAGAGCGTGTTTAAATTCGCTAAAGCGTTGGGCCTCAATCGGGCCGAAGGCGAGTACTTTGAAAACCTGGTATTTTTTAACCAGAGCGGAACGCTTGACGAAAAGAACAGCTACCTCACGCACCTGATGAAGTTCCGCCTTAAAGGCGATCCGCGCCGGATCGAGGAGGCCGAATATAAATATTACAGCGCCTGGTATCATCCGGTAATCCGCGAACTGGTGACAGCCTCTACCTTTACGGGGGATTATAAAAAGCTGGGCAACGCCCTGATTCCCGCCATTTCCGCCCTCGAAGCGCAGCGCTCCGTGGAGCTGTTGCTCAATTTAAATTTTATTAAAAAAAAACCGGGCGGCCGTTACGAAAAAACGGCCGTCTCGCTCACCACCGGGCCGCAGGTTAAATCCGTGGCCGTGGCCAATTATCATAAAGCCATGATGGGGCTTGCCGCCGATTCCATCGAGCGTATTGCGGCTCCGGAGCGCGATATTTCCAGTTGCACGGTGCATGTCTCCGACGATACCTATAAAGCGATCATCGCCCGCGTGCAGCAATTGCGCAAAGAAATTTGCCTCATGGCCGAAGCCGACCCCGCACCGCAAAAGGTCGTGCAGGTAAATTTTCAATTGTTTCCCTTATCGCGGCCGTCGCAGCAGGAGCGCCGCTCATGAAACGAATTACCGCAATCGTAAAAATGCTCTTTATCGGCGCGGCCCTGCTCATGGCGCGCTGTTCGCTGGGTCCGCTGGCCGCGGGCGGCGGCGGGACCAATACCGGCAATCCCGGCTTTACGGCCGCAAGCGCGGCGGCATTTACCGAGCTGGATTCCATCGAGCGCTGCGACGTGACCCATTATTTGCGCCGGGGCGTTGCCACGCTCGACCCGGCCGGCGTAGACACCTCGTTTGCGCAAAGCGTGGCGGTTTCCCATCTTGCAAAGACGCTCGCCGTCGGCAGCGATACGGTCGTGCGCGTCGATACCACCTTCGTCCTCGATACGCTCGCCAGGACCGTCCAACGCAACGACACGATAATCACCGTAATCGGCCTGGATTCCTCGGTTTTGATAACGCAAAAAACCGTGGTGGAATCAATCGTCGTCAAGGATACGGTTCTGGTCATCGATACGTCCGTGGTTTTTAATACGGCCAAGGATACGGCCTTCGCGACCAAGGATTCGCTATCATCGAACGCTCCCGATTCCATTACAATTGCGAATTATACGACTTTACGTGCGGATGCGATAATGTCGGCGAATTCGGTGAATTGGAATGTTGTCGCTCAGCCGTCTTTTATTCGTGTTGCCTTTTATCAGGATATAAGCAATAGAATGTTATTGGATAGCCTTGCGCCGACAACCGTCTCCTTTAACGGCGTCAGCGTGCGTTCCGATAGCCAGGTGCAGTATAATTTTACGGACACTTCCGGCGGCCAGAAACGCTCCATCTCCTTGCCGGTTGATGGCGGATACAAAGTTTATGCCCTGCAAAAGCGCTCAAGCCTTATTGCCTGGCGTTCCGTTGCGCCGGACGGCAGTCGCATTACGGAATCCTATTCCGACGAAGACGGCGATGGCTTTTTAGAGACTGCGCCGGCTTCAGTATCGCCGTCGATTATTTATACCGCAAGTGCCAAAAACGGCCCGGCCCAAAGCTCCTTGACCTGTATTTTTGACGCCGGTGCGGACATGCTTTTTAAGACGCGCGAAAGCAATCGTATATTATCCTTTGCAAAATCGGATATTGCGCCGGGCTGCTCAAGCGCAATCCGTTATCGGGTTAATGCCGCCGCCGACAGCGCCGTACTTGGCATTGCCGCGGCCCAGCTCAGCATCGCCGATTCGGTGCAAAGCTGCTCCACAACCGTCGCACTTTTCGGCGGCATCGATCACGCCTCGCAAGCCATCGGCGCCATCCATAAAACCATTCTCTATCGCAGCGGATTATTTACGCGGATCGATCTTGTCATTACGCCGCAGATACGCACCATGCTCGGCCGGGCGGCGCCCGCCTGCGATCTGCGCGCAAGCATTTATTTCGCCGACGGCAGTATCGGCAAAATTGACAATGCGATAATCGACCCCAAAACAGGGACCTTGAGCGGAACGTTTATCATAAACCGGGAAATCCGTTCCATGACCATTAATCGGGACGGTACGCTGCGATAAAATGAAATCTATATGAAGCCACGCCTATTTTTAATTGTTCTTCTTCCCATGCTTTCAGGCTGCCTTTTAGAATCTCCGCAGGAACTACGCGCCATTGCAAAAGACACACTGTACACCACCGTCACCACGATGGATTCACGGACATACTATTCTTGGGTTGATAACGGCACGCAGGTAATAACTCAAGAAAAACCTTTTATGGGCGATACTATCCCCGTTCAATTATCCAAGAGGTTTCCCTGCATTGGATGCACTGAATTGCCGATTTATTTTAATGCGCCCATAACCCGCTTTGTAAATAATGGGGCCGCCCAAGAAACCGTTTTTGTTTATGATACCTTTTATACGCGCAACTACGATACAATACATCTTCCGGTTTCACCCACGAAAGCCTTTGCCTTTACCAAAACCCATGGTCCTTTTTTTGTCGATAAGGACTCCGTGCGACACATGCTTGACACACTGCGCGAAGGATATTGGGACGCCATTGAGCTGCCGATCATGCATTATCCGAACGACAGCACGATTGTTACCCTGCATAACAACCCTGATTTTATTTCGTTTGATACTAATGCCCATACAGAATGCTCAAGCTACGATTTTTATTCCGGCGCACGACAACTCTGTGTGAGTTGCATATACAAACGTGCGGCTTTTATAAGTGCGGATCATAACCGTCTTATTGCCAGACCCGATTCAACCGCGGGCGATTCGCTTTATACCTTGTCGATAACCGCCACGAACCGATCGGGGATGGCCGATTCGGTTACCATTCAAACGCGGGTAAAACCCTATCGTGAATGGCGAGACGTAAAGGACTTGGTAAAAATCTCATTCGTGAATGGATTTACCAAAGTAGATTCTGCCGCGGCCGACACCGGCATTGCAATCCAGTATCAAATAACAGTCCTTGCCAATTTCGACTCCATTATTGCTGTTCCGCAAGTCACCTGCGCCCAACCAGATTCCACTGGACTTATATTTTTGGAAGAGCTTTATGGGAATGGTCAGAGGTATTGTCTTTGTGATCACGGGGAGTGCTTGTCACAGCCGACAGGCGGATATGCCTCCAGACTTAAAAAAGGCATCTACCTAAGGAAATTCTCCTGGCACGGGCGCAATTGGAACGGGCCTTCCGATACTAATAATCCCGAGGGAGCGCCCTTTCCCGCTGGCAAATATACGCTTAAAATAAGCGCGCAGGGCAAAAAGATATTTAAAGGAGTGGCGGAGAATTTTGCAATAATTGATTCGATTTCGGTTGTTCTGACAAATTAATAAATTGATTTTAAATATTTCACTTTTTCACGCTTATTCCCACTTGGCAACAAGTTTACGATGTTTGTCGGCACAATCTGAGAGGTAAGAATTGATTAAATTCTGGTAGGGAATTCCTGTTTCTTCTGACATTTCTTTAAAATATCCTATAGCATTTGTTCCAATCCGAATGGTAATCTGTTGTTTCAGGCGCCTGGCATAAGGATTCCTGCGGGCTTTCATCTTCGAGAAATCATAATGTTTCCTCATATTTTTCTCCTGTTGCAATACGGAACCTCTCGGCTGTGGCGCGCAGGTCAGCTACACTCGCTTGTTAGCGCTTCCTGAATTCGGTGCTTCGAGATTCTTGAACGAATTGGACTATTTCTTTGGTAGAAATATTGGATTTAATGCCCTTAATGTCGAGCGGAGAGCGA
>JAQUMP010000314.1 GCA_028718065.1 Chitinivibrionales bacterium
GAACCGGTCGATCTTACTAAAAACCCGGTGCTCAACCAAAAGCAAGACGATATTCCCAAGGACCAACCCGCGGTAAGTAATGCCCCGGTCGTGCGCCGCGTTTACGGCCTGCGACGCGTGTATTCCACCGGCCTCGGCGCCGGCGGCAGCGTCAGCGAGGCCGTGATCGGCAAGCTGGGCAACACGCTGAATACGCCTATAGACACGTTTAAGGCTACCAAAGCGGAAACAAAGGGCGCCATCGTGCCGATTACCACCATTACTTCGACCCCGGAAATTATTACTATTGTAAAGCCCGAATATACCAAGGAAATGAAGGACGCCCGCATAGAGGGCGCCATTCGCGCAAATCTTTTAATAGACGTGGACGGCCGCGTTAAGGACGTGCGGATTCTTAACGATCTGGGTTATGGAACAAAAGAGCGGGCGCGCGAAGCGTTTTTGCAGTGGACCTTCAAACCGGCCCTGCGCGACGGTGTTGCCGTGGCCGTGTGGATATCGTATTCAATACGGTTTGTTTTTCTCCAATAATTTTTATACAAGGCGGATGCATGCGATTAAAAGTTAAATGCGCGGCCTTTTTGGCGGCTCTCTGTTCCGCTCTGTGGGCGGCGCCGGCCGATACGACCAGTGCCGGGCCGCCGGCGCAGGACACGCTTCCTCCCATCGAGACCATGCCGGTCCTTAAAAACTTTGTCCGAGCTGAGTATCCGTCCGACCTTGTCAAAAAGGGAGTAGAAGGCACCGTGCTCATGGATCTGGTTATAAACGACAGCGGGCATGTTGACAGCGTGGCAGTAACCCGGGGTCTTGTTCCCACGCTCGATTCAAATGCGCTCACAGCCGCCCGGCAATTTGTTTTTACGCCCGCGCAGGCCGGCGGCAAACCCGTGCCGGTGCTCATGGAATACGCCTACCACTTTACCCTGAGCGACGTTATAAAAAATATCGACGAATTCGTTAATTTTAAAGGCCGCCTGATTGAACTCGGCACCCGCAAACCCATGAGCAATGCCACGATCATTGTCTCCTTCAGCGATACCGGGGCGGATACAACGTTGCAGGTCCCTTTTAATGCGTATCTGGAAAAAATAGGCGCCTTTACCGGTCAGACGCTTCAGGAGCGGTCGCTTTTAACCCAGACCGATTCTCTGGGTTATTTCGCCTTTAAATCTTTGCCGCTCTGTTCTGTTTTCGTCCGGATCATTGCTCCTGAATACGAAGACTTTAAAGATCGCGATCGCATAAAACCCGGTGAGGCCTTGAATGTTACCTATCGGCTGCAACGTCTTTCTTATGCCGACAACGAAATCGTGGTTTACGGCAAAGCCGAAAAAAAGGAGGTTGCCAAGGAAACGCTTACGCTCAAGGAAGTCCAGCGCATCCCGGGTCTGGGCGGCGATGCCGTTAAAGTGGTGCAGGCCTTGCCGGGCGTGGCGCGGCCATCGTTCATGAGCGGAGCCGTGATCGTCCGCGGCGCGCCGACCTGGGACAGCCGTTTTTACCTTGACGGCGTTCCAATTCCGCAACTGTATCACTTCGGCGGGATCAAGTCCACCTACAATTCCGATGCCCTGGAAACGGTCAATTTTTACCCGGGCGGATTCGGCGTACGCTATGGCGGCGGCATTGCCGGCGTCATAGAAATTGACGGACGCAAGGCCAAAACCGACCGTTGGCACGGCTATTTCGACGGAAACGGCTTTGATGCTTCCGCCATGGTCGAAGCGCCGGTCACCCCGAAAATTTCAGTGCTGGCGGAGGCCCGGCGCAGTTACATCGGCGATATTCTGGGCGCCGTGATCAACCTGCTCAAAATTCCGATTACCGTGGCCCCCTATTATTGGGATTACATCCTGCGCACCGACATAAGCTTTACAAAAGACGAGAACGCTTTCGTGACTTTTTTCGGCTCTCACGACCAGCTCGACCTTATTATCAGCGCCGCCGGCAGAAACCGCGGGTTTGATTCCGCCAGCAATGCCGTAAGTCAAAGCAATATATTCAATATGGGCATTGCGGGAATAGAAAGCCGCCTCTCGCCGCGCCTAACCAATTCCCTGCGGTACAGTCTTAATTTTTACAATCAATCCCTGTCGCTTTTCGGCTTTATGAAATATTCGGTTACCGGCCCGGAACATTATCTGCGCGACGAACTCGCCTGGCAATGGACTCCCTGGTGCAAACTCGCCGCGGGCGCCGATCTGAACGCCGCAATACTGGATGTGCATTTAAAAATTCCCGCCGCCAATAACACTATTATCAGCGAAGATTCCCTGGGCTGGCTCTTTGGCGATTATGGCGCATACGTAAATGCCGAGTTCAAGCCGGACAGCCGCCTGAGCATTACGCCCGGCCTGCGTTACGATTATTATCCACACCTTAATTATAACGGGGGTGTCGTGCCTGAATTCTGGCAATATACCGATTTTAACAATCATCGAGGCATATCGGGCGACCCTTCGGCGCGGCTTAACGCACGCTATACCCTGGCGCCGAACCATGTGATTAAGGGAGCGGCGGGCAATTATAATCAGCCGCCCCAACCCATAGGTCAAACCACGGACAAAACCTGGGGCAACCCGCTGCTTAAAAGCACCAAAGCCTCCCAGGTGGTCGGCGGCTACGAATGGCAGATAAGCGATCTGCTCTCGCTTGACGCCCAGACCTATTACAATTGGCAATGGAATGTCCCGCGACAACCTTCGGCCGCTGAAATAGCGCAGTATGCTTCGGTCGCCGAAGCGCCCAAATACCTTGACAACGGCAAACGGCGCATGCAGGGTTTGGAGTTGATGCTGCGCCATAATCAGGGCCAACACTTTTTCGGCTGGGTCGCCTACACCCTTTCCCGCAGCGAAGAATACGATTTTTCGCTTAAAAAGTATGTTCTTTACAGTTCGGACCAAACCCACAACCTGCAACTGATCGGTTCCTGGCAATTGCCGCACAACTGGGAAATCGGCGCCCGCCTGCGTTACGTGAGCGGCAACCCCACGACCCCGATCCTTGACCGCATCTGGAATAACACCTCAGACAGGTACCGCTATGAATACGGCCAAACCAATTCCGGACGCCTGGACCCATTTATGCAGGCGGACCTGCGCGTGGACAAAAAGTTTATTTTTCCCAACTGGATTCTTTCGTTATATCTTGACGTTCAAAACATCTCCTGGTTTTTTTATAAAAGCCCCGAATACAGCATTCCTAATTACGACGGCACGGAACATTATATCATCAGCAGTCCGATTTACCCGTCGGTGGGGCTTAAAGCGGAATTTTAGCAGTATCCCGGATAACGGCAAACCGGATAGAAAAAAGGATCGTGACTATGAAAAAGCTATCGTGCAGTCTCGCGATTGCAGCCTTTTTAACGTTTGTCAACTGCGCAAATCTGCCGATGGGACCGCAGCGCATCGTAGACAACAAGGTCCGGTTTCTGGCGTTTGTGTTCGACCCTGCCGAAGCGGCCCCGGGTGACACGGTCCACATGACTGCCTATTTTGCCGGCCAAAAGATCACCGCCCTGACCTGGGATGCCGCCCTGAATGTGGTTACCAACAATTACGGCGCCGATACCGCGCTCAACCGCGTTGCGCTCGATTCAATCCTGGTGCCGGGGTCCTATCATCAGGACAGTGCAACCGCGGATTTCAGGTTCGTCGTGCCGCACACTATTCTTGCTCAAAGCAGCATGCTCGATCTTTCTGCGGTGCGAACGCTGCTGCCGCCAGCAATGCAATCATTAACGACCGCGCAGCTCACGCAAATAATGGATTCGTTAGTCGCCGCCACCTATCAAGCGGCAGATTCAAATGCTTTAAAAACGATCACCCTTATTGCAAAATATTTGACGGTTACCATGCGGCTGGAAGTACGCGCCAACAACCGGTATCGCGGTGAATCCGATTTCACGGTGCGCTATGCCGGCAAATTTAAAAACAACCCCTACGTATTTCAAAATCACAATCCGGTGATTAACTGGATTGCCGTCTATAAAGTAACGGGGCGCCCTTTCTTTGGTTTTGATCCGGCGGAAAACAAATATCCTTATACCGTTTCGTACTTATATTTCAGCGACAGCGCCGTCTCGGCTAATCCGGCCTGGCTTACCGATACCGTGGAAATTGATACCGGCTTTTCATACTACCTTGCGGCTGACAGCGGTATTTGCTTTGGCGATACGCTCTTTGACACGGTGCATGTTTCGCTTGATTCCGTGCGCGACAGCACGGGCATCGCGCGGGTGGTTCCCGTTGTGCACTGGGAAGCCTATGACTTTGCCATGTTCTACCAGGACCAACGCGGCTTGCCGGCCGATTTTCTCTCCGGAGATGGAAATATGGAACAATTGACGCCACCGACCGATACGACGGTCGCCGTGGTGGATCTTTGGGTAAAAGTGACTGATAGTTTTACGGGGGAATACCTGCGTCCCACGGGATTTGCGCTACGGGGGTGCCATGCTCATTTTGTGTATACCCGGGCATACGCGAATACGCATTAATCCCCGAGAGAAAAAACAATATTCACCGAATTTGATTTTTTTTCTTTTTCGTAGGCGTCGCGGTCAAAAAACAAGAGGTAATCGTCTTCGATAAGGTTGTTTATTTCGTCCACGGACCGCTCCGTTGGCGGGAGCGGCTCGGATTCAAATATTGCCAGGTTTAAGTCATTGTCCATCGGTCGCTCTCATTGCTGCAAGTACCCGGTTGTAAATATCGAGCGCGTTGTACTTTGTAAAGATCGCTTTAATCTCCGGCTTTTCCGGGTGCAGGCGGTTGGCCGTCATTAATTGGATGATGTCGGGAAAATCCTTGAGTTCTCTTTTTTTATTGCCCACCAGCGAATGGAGCTTCATGGCGACCAGGTGTTCGGGCGCCGGAACGATAAACGTTTCCCCCGCGATCATCACCGTTTTTCCGCTGGCAATAATTTTTTCCAGGGTTTTTTCGTCGCTTATTAAAAAA
>JAQUMP010000315.1 GCA_028718065.1 Chitinivibrionales bacterium
CCCGTGACCGGTTTTATGGCGGCGGGCGTGCGGGTCGCAGCGACGATTGCGTTTGTCCGGATTGTGGTTTTGCTTATAGCCCCCTTTGCACCGCAAGCGAGCGCCATCTTCTGGTGGGGAGCGGTCCTGAGCATGTGCCTTGGCAATTTTGCGGCCATCGTGCAGAACAATGTTAAGCGCATGCTGGCCTATTCAAGCATCGCCCATGCCGGCTATCTGCTGATAGGGTTCGCGGGACTGTCTAATGTCAATTTACCGGGGGCCGAGGCCGTGGTTTACTATCTTCTTACCTACGCCTTGGCGTCACTGGCTATTTTTGCGCTGGTGGGTCAGGTGGAAGCGATGGGGGAGGCAAACCTTACCTTTAATAGTTATCGCGGGCTTGGCCTGCGCCATCCGTTCGTGGGCGTGCTGGCAGCGGCGCTGCTGCTTTCTTTAGCGGGAATCCCGCCGCTGGGGGGCTTCTGGGCAAAATATGCAATCTTTACAACTGCAATAAAAAACCACTACATCGGCCTGGCCCTTATCGGCGTTTTAAACAGCCTGGTATCGGTCTACTACTATTTTCGGCTTATGGCAAGTATTTACATGCGCGATCCGGAGCAAGAGCCGGCGGTGCGGTATGCAAAGGCGCCCCTTGCCACCGTTGCCGTGGCGCTGTGCGTTTTCCTTTTGATTTGGTTCGGCGTCGGGCCGACCTCAATCGGCGGCCTGCTTCCATCGGCCAACCAGGTGTGGGAGGTCATCGAAAGAAGCGTTTCCGGGTTAAGCGGGCTATAAATAAAATATCAGCTTCGTTTTTCGATTTCGGTAATAAGGTCCCGGAAGATAAAGTGGTGAAAGGGCAAAAAGAAATACCAGTAGAGTTTTGCCGCGATCGTGTTGGCCTGATATAAGGCCGTAACGCTCAACTTGTTTTTTCCGTCCACGGGTTCAATCGTAAACATAAGCCAGGCTTTCCCCGGAAGTTTCATCTCGGCGCGCAGCAAAAGCGTGCGGTCCGCTTCGATGTTTTCCACGCGCCAGAAGTCGATGACGTCGTTTACGCGGAGCGAATGCTGGCTGCGCCGTCCGCGCGCGGTGCCCACGCCCAGCAGCAGGCGGTCGATCTGTCCCCGCAGTTTCCACATCCAGTTGCTGTTGAACCAGCCTTCTTTGCCCCCGATTTCGCATATCGAGGTAAAGAGCGCCGCGCGGTCTTTGGTGCTTGTCAAGGAATAAACCACGGTAAATTGAGGGCGCGGCAACACTTCCTCCAGGGTAATGGCCAGCTCGTGCGCCGGAGGATAGGCGTCGGACCAGCGCGTGCTCACGCGGTCCTGCTCCTCGCGCGTCAAGGCCCGCACCAGCGCTTCCCGAAGGGGCAGCAGGGGAAAGGGCAGGACCGCATGAATGCAATTGTCCTTGCAGACCACTTCGTTAACAATGCTCTCCATAAGGCACCGTATTATCTGGTGCGGAACGGGCGTGAACAGACTGGCAAGATAGGAAAAGAGGCGGATACTTGAAAACGGGACGGGGATAAAGAGTGTTTTTTTGCCCAGGATGTCGGCATGCATGCGCAGCATCTCCTCGTACGAAAGCACGGATTCGCCGCCGATGTCGTACGACTGGCCGGCCGTTTGAGGCGCTTCGATGGCCCCCACCAAGTATTTAATAACGTCACGCACGGCGATCGGCTGACATAAGGTTCGGGCCCATGCCGGTACCGGAAGCACCGGGAGGTTCTTTACCAGGTTGTTGATGATTTCGTATGAAGCGCTCCCGGAGCCGATAATGATCGCCGCGCGCAGAATGGTGACGGGCACCTGCCCCATTTGCAGTTCCTGGGATACCTGCAGGCGGCTTTTTAAATGGGTCGAGAGGTTCGATTTACTATCGCCGAGTCCCCCCAGGTAAACAATTCTTTTAAGGCGGGCTTTCTGTGCCGCTTCACGGAAATTAATCGCGGCGGTCCTGTCTACTTTTTCGAATTTGCACGGGCCTAGAAGCATGGAGTGGATAAGATAATAGGCTACGTCCATGCCTTCCAGGGCCTCATCCAGAGAAGCCCGGTTAAGCGCGTCGGCCACCACGACTTCGGCGCCCGAAGCGACATCCTCCCGGTTGCGCAGGGCCTGGCGCGCCATGATGCGCACACGGTATCCGCGCGCCAAAAGTTCGGGCACCAACCTGCCGCCTATGTATCCGCTTGCGCCGGTAACGAGCACGTTTTTGCACGATGGATCCGGAATGGTAGCAAGAGAGGCGCAATAGAGGATGTCTTTGTTTTCCACGGGGCTTTTCTCTTTAGTTTCCATCATAATAGTTGTTATTTCCGGAAGAATTTTTATTAAGGTGCGCTCAATTGGTCACTGTTCCGATTCAATGATACTCTCGCGCAGATCCAAAAGCTGCCATTTTTTAGCAAGAATTTCTTTGCGCTCTTTTTTAAGCAGTGATAAAAAGCGCTGAATACCGATTGGCTCATTGCCATTGCCGTGCACCAGGACGATGCTGCCGCTGTTGGGCCATTGTCCTTTGCCAAGCCAGGCGTCGCTGCCGATGGGGATTAAACCGAAAGCCACGATCGAATCAAAAACCGCCTTGTCTGAGACCAGGCCGGGAAACCGGAAAAAAACGGAAGGGACCAGGCCGTGTTGGACCAGCATCTTTTCCGTCTGCAATACCTCGTATCGTATATTGATCCCTTTTCCCAGCAAAAAATTGTTATTGAGCGGCGCGCCTTGCCTGACCGTATGGTTGTAAGAATGGTTGATCCAGGTAATATCGAGCTCGCCCTTCCGGGCAAGGTCGGCCAGCCATGCAAGATCGGCAGGATGGCTTTTCATCCAGCGGCCGGTAACGGCGATGGCGATGGGCAGCGGTTTTTCTTCTTTGCCAAGTTCGTCGATAAGGTCTTTAAAGAGGATGCGGTCCAGCGGGCGCGCCGAGGGGCACAAATCCACGGTCAGGTCGATTCCTTTTTGTGAAGGGTTACCATGGGTAATGCCGGCATCCTGGAGCGAATCGCCATTTTTGACCGCTTCGTGCACGGCCGTGATATAGGGTGTAGTTCTAAAACGCCGGTCGATTTCCGGCCAGGCGGCCGGAACCACCGTACAACTTTCGGCCCGCGCAATACCGGAGGTGAGAGTAATGGGATTTGCCGTTAAAAAATAGTGATTGTTGCCGCGGAAAAAGCTGCGCAAGACAACGACTTCGGCCGTGTCTAGTTTGGCTTTTCCAACGGCTAAAAACAATTGAAAATCGTGCACGGCAAAATCAGGAATACCGGCGTGCAGTGCGGATGGCGCCAGGAACGCTAAAAACAGAATGGCGGCGCCGAAGCTTTTTAGGGGCCACGGGGATGCGCTTGTATTATTCATAATATGCTAAAAAATAATGTTCCCCGCGACGGCAGGGGAGGGAAATCAGGTCAAATCACAATCCGTGTTTTGAGTTCTTTTTGATTGACTTGCAGGAAACAATAATGGTACAATGAAATGAGTTTTCTCGATTGATTTTTTATTGCGGGAGCAATCGTTTATGCGTTGCGTGCTGGTTACCGTATTTATTTGCGAGCTGGTTTTTGCCCGCGCCGAAGTGGAAGACAACGGCAAGGTCGTGCATATCTACGACATCCCCAACAGCCAGATCACCGAGCAGATAGAAAATATTCGCATCGACACTTCCATTAAAGAACAGGGCATGCGTTCCAAAAATATCGATGCCGCCGACACGGCCGGCAAACGGCAAGAAGTCGCTTTTAAGAGGGCTGCGGCGCCGGTTTTAAATAAAAGCAAAAGCGATACGATCGCAGCGGTCAATGCGCAGATAAAATTCCTTTTTCACAAGCCCTTAGATGTTAGCTCCATAAGCCTGGACTGGAAAGACCGCCAAGGCAAAACGACCCTGCTGAAATGCATTGACAAAGACGACACCTTGCTCGCCATGCGGATTCTCCTGGAGCATACCCCGCTTAAACTCGACGAAGCAAAATGGCTTACCAAACGGGTCTGGAGTTTCTGGAAAACCAACGATCTGCATGAACAAATCCCGCATGACACGGCGACGGCGCCCCTCGATAGCGCCGGCCGACGGCCATAGCAAACCTTGTTAGCGAACAATAACTCACGCGCCGTGCCGTTGCATTCCCTTTATTTTGCTTTCCGAGTCAGATTTTCGATTGATTTTTTTACCTGCTCCATGGCCTGGCCGTAGCCGGCCCAGTTGCCGCGCTTGAGTTCGTCTTGCGCTTTTGTAAAGTTCCGGTCGGCCTCCTCGATCAGGCCCTTAATGGTTTCATTGGGCGCGCCCGGAGGCGCAGCGGCCGCATGTTCTTCCGCGGGCGGCGGGCTTGCGGCGTAGGCATTATTGCCGAAGATAACGCCCAGGGATTTTGCCAGCGTTTCTTCCATGGCAATGGAATTTTCGTAGGCCACGATCACGCGTTTTAGTTCGGGTACGCCGCCGCCGCTCTCGGCGGTAAGGTAGAGCGGGCTCACGTATAAAATTGATTGCTCGACCGGAATAACGAGCAGGCTGCCCCGGATTACGCGCGAGCCGCCCTGGTCCCACAGCGTAAGCTGCTTGGAAATTTCGGGGTCCTGGTTGATGCGCGATTCGATCTGCGAAGGCCCGTAGACCAATTTTTGCTTCGGGAAATCAAACACCAGCAGCTTGCCGTAGTTGGGCTGGTCGCAACGCGCCGCCAGCCAGGCGATCATGTTCTCTTTTTTGGCCGGGCAAAACGGGATCATCAGGATAAATTCCTCTTTCTGGCCCACCTCCGCGAGTTTCATGATGGTATAGTAGGGTTTCATGGAGCCGCCGCCTTCGGCGCTGTTTCCCCCGCCGTAAACGTTCGGCAAGCGCCAGACATCTTCCTTATTGTAAAACACCTGCGGATCGGTCATGTGGTAGAGGGCATACACGCTGGCCTGGACCGTAAAGAGCGTTTGCGGATAGCGCACGTGGCTGCGC
>JAQUMP010000316.1 GCA_028718065.1 Chitinivibrionales bacterium
CGGCAACACGCCGCTGGTGGCGGCGATCGGGCTCAAGTCGAGCCGAAAAATACCCTTTGACAATGGCAGCATCAAATGCGTGCTGTATAAGTATGAGATGTATCGGGGAAGACGTGATTAAATTATAATGAAACCTCTAATTTTAATTTGTTTTATAGCCTTCTCCATTTTGTCCGGGCCCATTAATATTCCTAATAGTAAACGCAATATCCAGCGCGACGGGTTTTTGCTGGAATGGGACGTAAAGAATGCAAAGGAATGGGGCGCCTGGAGCTGGGATGCGAGGGCTACGCCCGAAGGCCTGGCGGGATATTTTACATCTGAAAACCGCTGCCCACGGTGGGAATTTGATCTTGAGTCAAATGCCGGCGCACGGTTTTTAATACGGTGTGATACGATAAATCCGGACACCTCCTTCTACCGGATTATTACCACCAAAAACGGCCGCGAAACAAATTTTACGGTGGAATGGCTGATTCCCTGGAAAATCCTTTTGCCGGAAGTTCAAAAAAAATATTTGCTTAAAATGAGCGGAAGGTCGGCCTGTAACGATGCTCTAAACCCAATCGAAATATCCGGCGAACCGGAAATCAATTTGGCACCTAACGTACCGCGCAGAATTGCCGTACAATTTGCAATAATTGCCCTGCTCGCATTCGTTTTATGGCGGATTAAAAATCGCATAAAATCAAAGAAGCATTTGTAAGCCTTGCTTAATGCTAACGGTCCCAATTCTAAAGGCTAAACCCTTCCATTGGTATGGCTTCGTCGATGAGCATGATGGGAATATCTTCGCGGATGGGGTAGAGGTATTTTTTATCTTCGCGCATGAGTCCGGCGTCGATGGGCTCTTTAATGATTTCACCGCCGCGGTTTTTAAGCGTCCCTTGTGAAATCTTTTCGTTGATCTTCTTAACAAGATCGTTATCGACCAAGGTAACGTCCTGTTTGGTTTCCGGACAGCAGAGAATGTCGAGCAGTTCTTTATCGACCATCATAAACTCCTTGTTTGCTTTTTTATGCGTTTCTGCGATAATCCAAATATAAAATATAATTTTTTGCCGGACTATCTATTTTATTCAATCCAAAAGAGGTTGTGGTTTTGCCGTCATTAAAAAAACAAAGGGCAGGTTCCCGCATTTTATATTATGCTGATTTTAATAATCGTGCCCGGTGCAAAACACATAATCTTGTGCAATTCAATGCCTCTTGAGTAAATCTCACCATGGAATTATTCAGTAAAAAAGATACTTCGCCGCTCACGCTGGTGGAATATCTCAAGCTCCTGCCCACCAATCAGATTTACGACCGGTTTTTAAAAAAAATCCAGCGCGACCGCAGCATCGTTTCGGCTTCCCGTCTTTTTAACCTGGCCGACCGGCTCTCCGAAAAACAAAACGTAATCGACCGTTTTACCTCGCTTTCGGCCGCGGCTCAAAAGTTGTGCGCGGCCGTGTACCTGAGCGGGGACGGCGGACTTATGTTCGAAGGGAAAAATGCAATTCGGAACGAATTGGTGGATTCTCTGCTCGTGTATCCGGCCCAGGACGAGTCCGCTAAAATCCTGCTGCTGCGCTTTTCCGAATTTGCGCCGCACCTTGCGGGGTTATTGCTTAAAAAAATGGATGATTGCGCGGGTGTTGCCGTTAAATCGGTCGCCTCTTCCTCCTGGCCGTGGCGAGGCGTGCAGGACGTTGTCATGCTTTTGCTGGCGGCTTCCGGCGGCTGGCTGGTGCAAACCAAAAATGGGACCTTAAAAAAAACAGCGCAGCAGAAACTGCAACGTACCATGCAGTGTTTCGAAAACGCTCTTTTCCCGGGACAGCACGATAAAAAATCACTGCAATGCCTCTACACGCTTTTGCAGTTTTGCAAAGATCAGCGCTTGTTGATTTCCGGCAATCAGGCCTTGGCCGTTAGCGCGCCGGCGGTCCGGCAATGGCTCGCGCAGCCCCTGCATGAGTGCTATTTTGACATTGTGGAATATTTCCAGAATTCGTGGCCGCTCTGGGACCTGGAAACAATCCGCTCCTGGACCGCAGCGTTACCCAAACGCGGCCTGGCGCTCGATGATCTTTTTGACGATCCGGTGCAATGGAGCGACCCTTTTTACCTGCTGGTGTATCTGGGTTTTTTTTCCTGGCATAAAAGTTCCGGCGCGCTCGTTGCCGTGCCGTCGACGCAGGTCTCCGATCTTTTAGACCAGCATTTTTCCCCGGCCGTCTCCGATAAACATATTATTTCGGGGGATTTTTCGGCGATTTTTCCCCAGGAATCATCGCCGGGCGCGCTCTATGATTTTTCGAAGGTGGGTGCGATCGGTTCGTTCGACCGGGTTTTTCACGGCAAAGTCTCCAAGGAGAGCGTCACCAATTCATTAGTAAACGGCATGGAACCCAAAGCCCTGCTTTCGCTGCTGGACCAATTTCGCGCGCCGCATAACGTGTCCGAAACCGTCAAGGAGTGGATGCGCCAATTCAACCGGCTCGCAATCGGCAGCGGCCACTTTGTGCTTTCGTCGGACGAATTGGTGAGCGCGCAATTGGCCTCCTATACCCCCCTTAAAAATTGCATCGAGCCCCTGAATGCGCACCGGATATTTTTAATAAAACCCGGTGAAGAAGACCATGTGCGCCAGATTTTTTCCAAACTCGGTTTCGACTGGCGCATGCCGACAAGCGCTCTTTTGCCGGAAACATCGGGAGCCGCGCTGGAGAGCCAAGTTACCGAAGGGGAAACCGGCGGCGCCGCGGACCTTTTTGTAACCAAAAAAAAACTGACCCCGCTCATCGACGGCATGCCGGTAAATAACGGCGCGGTTTCGGAAAAAACGGTTGAGCAGAAAAGCGGCAAGTACGGCGGCGCGCTCAAGCAGCTCGAACGCGGCGACCTGGTGCACGTGCTTGACTATGCGCTCATTATGGGATACACGGTTGCGCTGGAATACGGCGGAAGCCTGGGGATAAAGGCCGGGACCTATTCCGCCGTGCCGGTCTCGCTCAATAAAGGCCCGCAGGCCTGTTTTGAGGGGCGCTCGGAAAACGGCAACGGACTTAAAAAATATTTGCTTGAAAAAATCCTTCGTATCGGAGTGCGCGGACAATGACCACACCGGTAAAACAGATTCCGTTCATACACCTCCATAACCATACGGAATACAGTTTTCTGGACGGCGCCATACCCATAGAAAAAATGGTCAGGCGCGCCAAGGAATTCGGCATGCCCGCGCTGGCGATAACCGACCACGGCGGCATGTTCGGCGCGGTGCAGTTTTATTTTGCCTGTCTGGCGCAGGGGATAAAACCCATTATCGGGTTCGAGGCCTACGTAGCGCCGGATTCCCGTTTTGACAAAAACTACACCAAAGAAGAACATTCCGCCAACCATTTAATTCTCCTGGCGCGCAATAAAGAGGGCTATAAAAATCTTATGAAACTTTCCACGATCGGCTACCGTGAAGGTTTTTATTACAAGCCGCGCATCGATCTGGAAGTCATTCGCCGCCATAGCGCCGGCATTATCGCCGCGTCGGCCTGCATCGCCGGGGCCATTCCGCGCGCGCTTTTAAACGGGCAACCCGAAAAAGCGCGCGAGCTCGCCCGTACCTACGCCGGGATTTTCGGCGAGGGAAATTTTTATCTTGAGCTGCAGAACCACGGCATCGACGAAGAACTGGTGGTGTTTGACGAAATGATAAAAATGGGCAAGGAACTTGGCCTGCCTTTTATCGTGACCAACGACGCCCATTACCTTAACCACGACGACGCCTTAAGCCACGAAGTGCTGCTCTGCATCCAGACGCAGGCCACCATGGACGATCCCAAGCGCTACCGCTTTTCTTCGGACCAGATTTATTTCAAGTCGACGGAGCAAATGGCCGCGCTTTTTCCGGACATTCCCGAGGCGCTGCGCAATACCGTGGAGATCGCCCAACGCTGTAATGTTGACATTAAAGAAAAAGCGCAATTGCCCTTAAGCGCCGTGCCCGAGGGCGTGCGCTCGCCGGAGGAATACCTGGAGCAGTTGGCCATGCACGGATTACATCAGCGCTATGCGCATGTTACGCCCGGACTGGAAGATCGCCTTAAATACGAGCTTAAGGTCATCTGCTCCATGGGTTTTGCCGGCTATTTTATCATCGTGCGCGATTTTGTGGAGGCCGCCGAAAAAATGGGCGTGACCGTGGGCTGCCGCGGGTCGGTGGCGGGCAGCCTGGTCTCCTACGCCGTAGGCATTTCGCGGGTCGATCCCATAAAATACGACTTGGTTTTTGAGCGTTTTTTAAATCCCGAACGCGTATCCATGCCGGACGCGGACATCGACATCGCGGACCGTGACCGCTATAAGGTCATCGATTACGTCATCGAAAAATACGGGCGCGATTCGGTGTGCCAGATCATCAACTTCGGCCGGATGAAAGCCAAAATGGTGGTCAAGGACGTGGCCCGTGCCATGGGCGTTTCCGTGGCCGACGCCAACCGGCTCTCCAACATGATCGCGGAAAAAACGCTGGAAGAATCCATTAAAGCCAACGGCGAGCTTAAACAGCTTATCGACGGCAATCCGCAGTATCAGGAGCTCTTTAAGCACGCCGGCATGCTCGAAGGCCTGGTGCGCCAGGCGGGCATGCACGCCGGCGGGGTAATAATCGCCCCGGGCAACGTGGTGGAGTGGGCGCCGCTTTACAAACAGCAAAACGCCGATATTCTCATGACCCAGTACGACATGAACTACGTGGAAAAGGTCGGCCTTATAAAAATGGACCTTTTAGGCCTGCGCACGCTCACGGTTTTGCAGGAGACCCTGCGGCTTGTCAAGGCCTGCCATAACGAAGTAATTGACGTATGGAAAATCCCCGACGGCGACGCCAAAACCTATGAGCTTTTCGGTCGGGGCGAGACCAAGGGCGTGTTCCAGTTTGAATCGCAGGGCATGCAGGACTACCTGCGCAAG
>JAQUMP010000317.1 GCA_028718065.1 Chitinivibrionales bacterium
GTAGTCGGTCATTTCGAACAGCAATTTTTTAAAATGATCGCTGCCCACGCCCCGGCAGCATTCCGAGGCTATTATAATGGTACCGCCCTGCTTAAGCACGTCCAGGCAGCTTACCATGCCTTTAACCGTCTGGTAAAAGTCCTGGTCGAGCGGATAGCCGCCGTTGGAGGTGATGACAATATCGGCCGCTTTTTTAATGGTCGCGCGGCTGTGTTGCAGGCAAAAGGCCGCGCCGGCCGCATGGGCCTGTTCCATATTTCCGCAGAACACCCCCGTAATTTGTTTTTCGCGGTTCAGGGTAACGTTCACGATGAAATCGCACCCCGCCATGCCCGCAGCTTCAAGGAAAAATGCATGGACCGGATTGTTCGCGAGCACGCCGGACATGGCGTTGGGTGATTCAAGCACCGTGGGCGAGTGGGCAAATTTCATGGTTTGCTCACCCATGATACCGGGGCAAATGGCCTTGCGCCCGCCGGAAAAGCCGGCCATGAAATGCGGCTCTATAAAACCGGTGAGGATTTTAAGGTCGGCCTCCATATAATAACGGTTTACCAGCACGTCGACGCCGTGACTTGAGGCGCCAAGATTGACAAGCGCGGATACGTCGCCGCCGTCGTGATTAATAATAGTATAGCGGTCGATAATCGATTGGCCGAGGATTTCTTCCAGATCGCAACCCGTGGTGGGTGTGTGCATGCCGCAGGCGATGAGTATGGTGGTGGAAACACCTTCGGCATCGAGGATTTCGAGCAGGGGCGGTAATATGATTTTGTTGGGCACCGGCCGGGTTTTATCGGAAACCACGATGCAGGCGCGCTTTTTGTTCCGAGCCAGGCTTTGGAAGGCCGCGCAGCCAATGGGCTGTTTAAGCGCCTCGGCAATGGAACGGGCTGCATCGGCGAGTTTCGGGGCTTCGGCAAGTTCAAGAATGGTGAAGTCGGCGGCCTTTAAATCGGCCGATAACCCCTGCTTTCCAAAATCCATCTTAATTTTCATAATAAAAATATAGTTTTAACTAAATGACAGAAATACCGGTAAATTACCCTATAATTAATATACGATATATATTTTCATTTCGCAAATATATCTTGACCGCCCGCGTAATTTCTGGAATAAAGAAATTATTTTCGAATTGTGTCTTCTGAAAGATATATTTTTTTATCATGCAACACCAGCCCAAATCGTAAAACCACGGTTTTGAATTTTATCACTGAATTTAGTCAAAGGAAGCGATATTTTTAATTCGTGAAAATACTCTTAATTACACCCAGCGTCGACGCCGAAGCCAAAACGCCTTCCGGGCTCATGATTCCGCAACTTGCGCTCCATATTCTGGAAGGTTTAACGCCGCCGGAGCATCAAGTTATAACAATCGAAGAAGAAAGCGAGCCCATCAACCTGGACGAAGAATGCGATCTGGTAGGCATCAGTTGCATGACCTCCAATGCGCCACGCGCCTACCAGCTTGCGGCTGAGTTCCGCAAACGGGGCAAAAAGGTCGTGCTCGGCGGTGTGCATCCGTCGATTTTGCCCGAAGAGGCCAAACAGTATGCCGATACCGTGGTTGCCGGCGAGGCCGAAGGCGTCTGGGAACAGGTTGTGGCGGATTTTTGCAGCGGGAACCTCAAGGAATATTATCATCAGTCAAGCCCCGATCTGGAACGATATATCCATTTAAAATACCGCAAGTCCGCCAAAAAGAGGCTCTTTAACGTCGTGCCCATCATGACCACGCGCGGCTGCCCGTATAGCTGCGAATTTTGCTGCGTGTCGGAATTGTACGGCAAAAAGATCCGCCATTCTCCTATTGCCAACGTGGTGCGCGATATCGAGGAATCCGGCAACCGCATTTATATTTTCTTAGACGATAACATCATCGGCGAACCGCGCTATGCCAAAGAGCTTTTTAAGGCCATCAAGCCGTTTAATATAAAGTGGGTGGGGCAGGCTTCGGTCTCGTTTGTGCACGATATCGAACTTATGCGTTTGGCCAAGGAGAGCGGCTGCACGGCCTTGTTCTTCGGCCTGGAGAGCGTCTCGGAAACGCAGCTTAAAACCATGCACAAGTCGATCAAGGAAATTGACAAAATGGGTGACGCGGTAAAGCGGGTCAAGGACATCGGCATCCATTTTCACGCTTCGTTCGTGTTCGGGTTCGATAGCGACACCACGGCGATTTTTCCCGACACGCTCGAATTCATGCAAAAGTACAAAATCAGCTCGGCCTCCTATAATATTTTAACGCCCTATCCCGGCACCAAAGTGTACAAACAATTCAGGGAAGAAGGCCGCTTGCTTTCCGACAATTGGAAATATTACGATCACTCCACGGTCGTTTTCAAGCCCAAAAACATGACCCCCTACGAACTGCAGGCCGGCAACATGTGGGTTAAAAAAGAATTCAGCCGGATGTCAACCATTCTTAAAAACCTGCCGTGGAACATGGCGCACCCGCTTCTCTACCTTGCCATAAACCTCGGCAGCAGGCAGAGCGTAAAGGCCGACGAAGAACGGCTTAAAATGCTGTCGGCCGAAGTGTTTAAGTAATCCGGTTTAAGGATTTTTCTCGCCAATCATCTTCCCGAATTTCTCTCGAACAGTTGTTCAATGGTCTTTTTGTTGAATTTTATTTACTATCATAGTATATTTACAAAACAGAATTACTATGATGGCGCCAAGAATAATTATACTGTCGGCCTTTTATCTGGGTGCGTTTTCGCTTTGTTTCGGGGCGAAAAAAGGCCCGGCCGGTCCTTTGTTTTTTTCAACGGACATTTTATACGAACAGGGTTTTATTCCCGGGGTCGACGGCGGCAAACTTAAAATCAGGAACTTTAAAGACGATACGGTAACGATTGAGCACATCTTCGTAAGCATGGACACCGGCAAAATAAAAGTCTATGAAATTACCTTCTCCGGGCAACTGCAAAAAGGCAACCGAGTCTGGCCGCTAACATTTACCGAAGAGAATAACGCCTACGAAAAGGAGGGCCGGGAAAAAATTAAGATTCCCGGTAATCAAACTTTTGTGCTGACCGATTTCCTGATAGATTACCGCATTAGCGCCTTTCCGCCCGTCCGCGATAACCCCGACCAGGTCCATGGCGATACGATGAGCGCTCTCCTTATTTTTTGCACGGGTGGTCTCTCCGACACCATAAGGCTCGTCGGAATCCAGAATTTTACACCGGAAGACTATAAACCCGCCTTTGAGCCGGGGGCCACGCATAAGGAATTTTCCCGCATGCGCATCGGGACGGAAATGGACCGTTGATTTCGCGGAGCCGGATCCGAAGCAGAAAAAATATGGACGCCGAAATGCCGGAAGCGTATTATTCAATGGTATCTGGGATTTTAACGCTCATCTATGGAGGATTGGCATGCATACAAAGGCCTTGCTTGTTTTCTCAATCGCCATTGTTTCTTTCCTAGGGTGTTCTCCAACCAGCAGTTCCAATAACACCTTTGTAAACAAACTTACGCTCGGGACCGGTTTTACCGCCAACTACATGGACCTTGTCGGTCAGGGTGCGTCATTTACCGGCACGCCCCTGACGCTCTACTGGCGTCTGGAAAGCAAAGATGATATGGCGGGATCTTCGGTAATCATAAACATCAAGAAACTTACCGGCGCAACTTCTACGGCATTTCAAGCGCAGACGTACCCCAATCCCCAGAGCTACGGGCATATTATGCTTTCCACAATTTCCATTGCGTCCGCCGGATCGTTTCGGGCGACGGGTTTGGTGGTCACGGGAAATAAAACCATAGACTCGGTTGACTTTACAGTGCAGTAAAAAAACGTTTCGGCCGATTATCTTTTATTAATTTCTTTTTTCTCCTGCGCATATTGCTTGCCCAGCCGACCGTATTCTTGTATCTTTTTCGTAAGAAATCTATTAATATCAGAAACCCCCATGCTTTGCATGGGGGTAAATTATTAAGTTTTACCAATTTTGACCTCTCCCCGCACTTCGTGCGACCCTCTCCTATCAGAGAAGGTATATTTTAATCTTTTTACCCCTTTCTCTGATAGGAGAAAGGGGCAGGGGATAGAGGTCTAAAAAGCTCCCTTTAGGGAGCGAATCATAACCACGGGCTATGTCCGTGTTTATTTATAATCCTATGGGTAAACCAGCCGCACGACTCGGAGACACAACCGCGCATGGCGGGACCATAACCGGTCCCGGCTGTCCCACGGTGCTCATCGGCGGCATGCCCGCCGCCTGCATGGGCGACATGCACGTCTGCCCCATGGTCACGCCCGGCACGCCGCCCATTCCGCATGTAGGCGGGCCGATCACGCTCGGTAGCACGGGCGTACTCATCGGCGGCAAACCCGCCGCCCGCATGGGCGACATGGCCGTGTGCGTCGGCCCACCCAGCACAATCATTTTGGGCTGCATGACCGTGCTCATCGGCGAAACCAGCGGCGGTGGTGGCGGCGGCGGGGGAGCCGGCGGCGCCGGCAGCGGCGGCAGCGGCACGGTGGGCGCGCTTACCTCCGCGGCCATGGCGGGCAAAGCGCCGCCGACAAATACGCAAGAGGACCATTTTCTGGATATCACGTTTCTTGACAAAAGCAATACTCCTTTGGGCGGCGCGAAATGATTAAAGTCGTGCATACGCGGCCAAGCAATTATAAAACAGGCACTGCTGCCGGCAGTCAATACCAACAGAACAACGTTGATCCCGGAACGCACAAAGTCCTCTTGCCCGTCCTTACGAGCGCCAAATGGTCCAAGAATCGGATAGATATAAATGATACGGTTTCGCTGAGTGTTTTCTGCCAGGGTCTCGAAAATGGGTCAATCGTTCGGTTTGAAATTTACGAGCAGGATATCGGCGGCACACCGCAGCATTTTGATCTGGCCGAAGGAAAAGTGAATGGGACCAAAGCGGTTGCAAACTGGAAATTTCGCAAAGATCTT
>JAQUMP010000318.1 GCA_028718065.1 Chitinivibrionales bacterium
CCGGGACTGGCAGACGGAATGGAACGGCTCTTACGCGGACTTGCAGAACGATATCGCCTACGATGCCACGGTCCCGGCGGATTCGAACCGGGCGCGTCTTTTGCAATGGGACAAGTTGGGCCAGTACCAAAGCGACATGCGCTTAAAAGTCAACGGCGTGGTATTCTCACGGCTGCTTTTAAGCGGCGAGGGCGATTATACCCGGGGCGGCAACAGCCGCGCGGCGGAATCGGACAATATCTATTCGCATCCTCCGCTGCATGGGGCCGAGCAAAATCTTTTCTATGCGCTGGGAGGCGCCTGGCTCTATAAAGGCGATTCTTTGGCCGTTTCGCTGCAAGAGAACAGCAACACAAAAACCCGCTATAGCGGGCGGACCGACACCAGCGATGTGGCGCACCTTATAGTTTCTTCCGCGCATACGTTTACAAAAGAAAACATGGCCTTCTTGCTCGCCGCGCAGGGCGGCAGCGCCTCGGCCTCGTACAATGGCACGCAAAAACAAACATGGTGCGGCAGCTTAAACGCACGGCTTGCGCTGTTCGGCCAGAACGCCCGCTTTTTCATTTCGCAAGACCTTTTGCCGGTCGTGGCGCCGTACGATACCGTACCGATTCGGGTTGATTCCCTGTTGCAACCCTTTCAGTCTTTGGGCGGCGAGGTAATGCTTGGCGTAAATCGCCTGAGCCTTTTTGTGGGCTATCGCACGGTGCGCAACCTGGATTCCGCGGCCGTCGTGAATGCCTGGCCGGAGCAGGTTGCGCCCTATAAACAGCCGCGCGCCGTGTGGAGCGTTGCCCCCATGTTCGGCAGGTTCTGGGGCTGGGGGCTTTACAGCCGGTATATGTTGTCGGACGCGCGCCCGTTCCTTAAGGCCACGGCCGCCCTTTCCTGGGAAGGGCCGCTGGCGCACGATCACGCGCACCTGAATGCCGACTTTAGCGTAAACTACTGGAGCGTCCGCGACAAAATCGAGTTTGCCGGGGCCGACGACTGGAACCGCGAAATTTACGATTGCGCCTTTACCCTCGCCGTGCAGATAAAGATGTTCCGCCTGTTTTACAAAATGGACAACCTGCTCGACCGCCGGCTGGCTTACGTTCCCGGCTACTGGATGCCCGGCCTTACCTTCCGCTGGGGTTTTTCGTGGATCATTCAGGGGTGAGGGCTTTTCATTGACTGTGGCATAAACGATTTTGGAGATTAAGGAGATTACAATATGCCGGAAATAAGCCGGTTTTTTGGAATAATCATCAGGATGTATTTTGATGAACATAATCCGCCGCATTTCCATACCGAATTTGGCGGGAACAAGGCGGTGTTCGATCTTCTCGGAAACATTACCAAGGGAGACCTGAAATCAAAAACCGCGGTAAAACTCGTGCGGGAATGGATAGATCTTCATACAAAAGAGTTGGAAGAAGATTGGGATCTATCACGGAATGGCAAAACTCTTAAGGAAATTGCACCGCTTGATTAAAGGGGAATATCATGTGGAATTTTAATGAGGTTGTGCGAATCGAGTACCGGAAAAATTATACCTACTTAGTGGTTTTTGATGATGGAGTGAGCGGAGAGGTTGACTTTACAGAATATCTTGATTTCGGGCCTGTTTTTCAGGTCCTTCGTGACTTGTCTGTATTTAGGTCCGCTACAATTGAAGGCGGCACAATCGCCTGGCCAAACGGAGCCGATATTGCACCCGAAACCCTTTATGAAAAAACTGCGATTGCCGTTAAAAATTCGTTACAGCAAACAGCTTAGTTGGTTTCTTGGCTAACGTACGAGTCTTCCTTTTCAAACCGCCTCCGCCGAATGAAAAAGTAACCAATGCAACTTATTCTTTTTATAGCATTTCTTGCTTTATTTACCCAGCCGTCAAGTTTAAAATGCGCCCAAGCCGATACGGGCGCCCAGGAATTTTTACGCGTCGCCCTGCCGGCATTAAATCAAAAAATCCTGAGCCCTGTTACCATTAAAGGCGAAGCCCGGCTCGGTGAAAACGATAAATTAAAGGAATTTGTCGATAATAAATATTGGGACGATACATTCGTTTCTATCGAAATCTCGGACAACAGCGGCCATAAATTAGGGCAAGCGCGCCTTGCCACCAAAAACGGCGGGCTGCGCGGACCATTTGTCACCGAAGTTTCCTATGGCCGCCCCTATGCTAAAAACGGCCTCATAAAAATAAGGAGGGCCGTTCCTTCGGAGGGAATCGCGCCGGGCAGAGAAACGTATGCCGCGGTGACCTTTAAAGCCGTGGCGGAAATTCCGGTTGTTTTTACCGAGGCGGCGGACCCTCGGAAATGCCCCGATATCGGCTTTAATGATTATGCCGTCGATGAAGTTTACAAAGGCAAAATCGCCCCGGTCGATTTTAAGGGCAGTCGCCTTGCCGGCCAATTTCGCGCCATGATAAAGCAGCAGGTGAAAAAAGGGCCTAATTTCGCGGGACACTACACGATAACGACCGGGGATTGCGGCGCAAGCTGCGGTCTGAGCGCCATCGTGGATGATAAAACCGGCAAAATTGTGGCCTTTGATATTAATTCGACCAAAGGTTTGCGGTATACAATAAACAGCAGGCTGTTAATTACGGAAAACGGATCCGCTTCCGGCCTAAAGCACGAATCGGAACGTTATTTTGAACTCAAAGACGGCACGCTGGTTCGTATTTGTCAATATTAACAATCAAGGCGCGCCGCTTGACCGGCCGCGCCGGAGCATAGTATAATCAATCCAAATCGTTTTACAAGCGAAAAAGGAACATAAGCATGGCTTTACGATTAGTCAAGCGTATCGCCCGCGCGGTCCTGCGGCGCTGCGGTTATGCGGTCCGAAAGGCCGATGGTTTTGCCGCGGCCCCTTCGCCCTATAAAGACGCCTTAACGGCCCTGGCGGCAAACGCGGCGGATTTTCGGCCGGTCCTTGACAAAATAAAAGCGCAGACCGTGTTTTCGCGGCCCGAGCTGTTCTGGTATCCGTACGATTCGCTGAGCAATTTCGAAGGGATCGACCGTCTGCTCAAAGTGCCCTTCAGAAACCTGGCGGAGCTGGCGGGCGGCCTGCCGGTGGCCGACATCGGCGCGGCCGACGGCGATTTTGGCTTTTATCTGGAAAAGAGCGGCCTCAACAACATTCATATCATCGATTACGCACCTACCAATTGCAACAAGCTGGAAGGCGCCCGCGCCATCAAACGCGCCCTCAATTCCGGCGTGCAGATTCACGAAATGGACCTTGACGCCGCCTTTACGTTTCCGGTGGAGCGCTTCGGGCTGGCATTTCTTCTGGGAACGTTTTATCACCTTAAGAATCCTTATTACATGCTCGAAACCCTGGCCCGGCATGCCAATTACGGCATATTCGCCGGGCGTATCGCCCGTTTTCTGCCGGATGGAAAAACCGACGTGGCCCGCACGCCCATGGCTTATTTGCTTAACGAAAGGGAATGCAATAACGACGTGACCAATTTTTGGGTTTTTTCACCGGCCGGTTTGCAAAGAATAATTACCCGCAGCGGCTGGGACATTTTGGCGTTTATGACGGAAGGCTGTGCGCGTTCCACGCCGGACGCCGTCGAAAAGTCCGAGCGCGCCTTCTGCTTTGCCAAGAGCCGCTTCTCACAGCTTTAAGCGGCGTTTATTAATTTTCTCCCGTCATGAATCCATTCCGCAAAACATATATAGAAATAAGCAATCTCTGCAACCGCTCGTGTTCTTTTTGCCCTAAAACCTCCCGCGCGCCCCAGGAAATGTCGCCGGCGCAATTTGAAGAGGTCCTTCTTAAAATAAAAGGCCGTTCGGATTTTATTTATTACCATGTTTTAGGCGAGCCGCTCATGCATCCGCACTTAAGCGAGCTGCTGGAAATTTCCCACAAACATAAATTTAGAGGCGCCATTACCACCAACGGAACATTAATACAAACCGCCGGTGCGGCGCTTATCGGCAAACCGGCTTTACGCCAGATAAATTTTTCCTTGCATGGGTTTGCGGCCGATCCGGCACTGCAGGATAGGAGGGGCAGTCAGGCATTTTCTCCGCACCTGGGACCCCTCAAGACAGTCTCTACGGTGCTTGAGAAAACACCTGACCGCCCCTCCCTGCACAACATAAGCGAGTGTGCATTGGATGATTATCTCGACAATATATTTACCTTTACGCATGCGCTAATGACCCACGGCGATTGCATTATTAGTTTTAGACTTTGGAATGGCGGTTCGGAAAAACATACGGGACATAGCCAACACATTCTTGAGCGTATAAAGCTCGCCTTTAATTGCGATATTTCTTTGCAGGACCAAACCAATCCCGTGGCGGGGGTAAAGATTGCGGAGAACGTTTATTTAAACCGTGCCGAGGCGTTTGAATGGCCCACGCTTAAAAAGGACCCGATTTGCGGCCCCGCTTTTTGCCTGGGCTTGCGCGACCAGATAGCCATTCTTGCCGATGGGACGGTAACGCCCTGCTGTCTTGACGCAGAAGGTATTATAAACCTTGGAAATATTTTTACGCAGGAGCTTGCCGATATTCTGCGCGGCGCGCGCGCCCGGAATTTATATAACGGTTTTTCGCGGCGGGAAGCAGTAGAAGAATTATGCCGGCGCTGCACCTATCGCTTGCGGTTTGAGAAAAACAAGAACGTGCCGGTGATTTCCTGATTTTATGTGGGCTTGTTTGACCTGTCTCTGCATTTCTTCTCAAACGCCGGATAGTAGCGCCGCAGGTCTTGGATCAATTGATGGATTGAAATCTGGCCGGGCGCGACGGCCTCGCCGATATACCCATACGTAAAGAGCGAGCCGAAGAGCGGGGCAAGCAGCCGGCTTATGGTCCCGTATTCTCCCATGGAAAGCGCGACCACGGGCATGGCGCACTGCCCGGTGAATTCAAACAGGCACGTAACGTCGTCCGGTTTTTTTGCC
>JAQUMP010000319.1 GCA_028718065.1 Chitinivibrionales bacterium
CGAAAAACTCGAACCGTACCGGGAAATTACACCCAAACGCATGAGCCCCAGCGCGCGCGTGATTGAATATTGCGAAATGTACAAGGCCAATCCGCCGGGGGCCGATTGGGACGGCGTCATTAAACTTACCTCTAAATAAAGGAGTTAAACTATGTTGGGAAAATTATTTATGCTGCCGGTCTGGATCATCCAGAAAGGTTTCGGCCTGATTTTTCTGATCGTGCGCGCCATTATCGGCCTGGTCGGCTTTATCGTGCGTTTTCTTTTTTCACGCACCATCGGGGCCATTATCGGCGGGCTGATCGGGTTTTTCGTGGGTAAAAACCATGTGGGCGTGAAATGGTGGAAGAAATAATTTATAACTGATTTTACAAGGGCACGGTTTCCGTGCCCTTGTCATTTTTTTTACAACTGCCCGTTACTCAAATAAGATTGTCTTAATATTTTGAACTAATTTTTCCTGCTGATAATGGGAAAGTCGCCCTACCTCTTTTATTAAACGCCGGTTATCGATAGCGCGGATTTGATCGACAAGAATATCCGAAGGTTTTTTAAGACCGGATTCATGCCCGGACACGTGGACGCGTAATAGCACGGAATCCTTAACCACATTTGTCGTGATTGGACAAATGATTGTACTGGGGTGTTCGTTGTTTAACAGGTCCGTTTGCAGTACAACCACCGGACGGGTTTTGCCCGGTTCGGTCCCAAAGCACGGGTTCAAATCGGCAAGATAGATATGATACTTTATGATCTTCATTGAATAAGATCGTCCTCTATCTTTTCAAATTCCTGCAATATCCTTAAAGAGTCTTCGCGCACAAGCTGCGATTCCGTATGGAACTGTTTCCGCAGGAGTTTCCTTTTATTGTAGGTATTGTAAAAATCAAGCGCACGGTTAATATAGGCGTTGCGGGGAATGTGGGCCCTTTTGGAGATTTCCTCGACTTGGCTGAAAACATCGGCTCGTAATTTTAGTGATAATGCTTTATACATCTCTTTTCCTCCGCTTCTTTTTTAGGTATATACTTATAATATATACTAATACTATGGCCCAAAACAATAAATATTCAGGAAGGGGCTGGCCGCCCCTTAAACCCGCCAAGGAAAATGCTTATTGTATTTAACACAAAAAAAACATATCCGCCCCATTCACTTTCGGAAGAGCAACTGCATCCCTGCCATTATAATAAAAAAACTTTCTCTTAAAACTTCTTAGGCTACAACAAGCATTTTCATTACGGGGTTTTAGGGGCAGCGCCCCTACCAAAATTATTTAATTTATTTTATTTCCGGATGGGCATAGCAATACAAACATCCATGTTTACAAGCCGGATTATAAGCCCCGATATCGCGGCTCTGGTAACAGCCGCAACCCGCGCGCGTGGGCGTTAATTTTAGTTTTGATTTTGGATGCACGCCGAACCGGTCCGTGGCCGCCAGCAACTCCTCGTCAACGCAATGCGCCTGCTTAATGCCCAAACCAAAGCCCAACACCTCCGGGTTGCAGCAATTAAAAAGGTCTATTTTAAAATCCTGGGCCGCGGCGCTGATTGATTTACATATGCGTCTTTGCTCCTCCTCTGTAAAAGCTGCAAATTCCACCTGCCGCCGCCGGGTTTTATTATACAAGCTCATAAACGAAAAAACGCACCGGTGAACGCCGACCTTGGCCACCTGCGGCGCAACCCGGTAAAAGCCGTCTTCGTTCGTCAAGACTTGCCCGTCCGTGCCGATAAATTTACAGAATGGGTCATAGCGCCAGATAACGCGCTGCGGGCCAACCAGGTCGCAGAGCCGCTCAAGCGTTTGGATCCTATCGCGTAAAGCGGCGACCTGCGGTTCGAGCTGCGGGCAATCATTAATCGTAAAGTGAAAGACGGCGTTATTGTTTTTAATAAGTCCGGTAAAATCCGGGTGCGCGATAAACGGGCCGTAATCCTTTGACCAAAAAACATACCCCAGCACATCCTGCGCCCGGAGCGAAACGGTATAAGAGCCGCCATAGGGACCGGCATAGATAATGGCGCCTGTTTTCCGCGCGGCAAAAAATTGATCGGCGAAAAAACGGGGGATGTCAGTGCGCCGGGAGGCGGAAATGTAGCATGGTTGCGGGATGTTCATAAGAAAGCCGGGAGAGGCATTAATGCGGCGGTCAATACATCTGCCGCATTAAATCCCAGAGGTAATGCACCGAAAACGCGCCGTTGTTTTCGCCGAGGGTGGAATCGGCTTTGATGTCACTTTCGTTGTTAACGATGATATTTTGCCCCGAGACAAACTGCGCCGCCAATTGCAAATGCACGCCCACCGTGTTTTCGCTGATGGTGTTTTTAAGCAGCAGGGGCGTGGCGTTGTCCGCCACGATGGCGTAGACGTTGCGGTAAAAATGGGACGAGCTGATATGCGGGGCGCTTTTATCGGCGCAATAGAGGGCATAATGGTTGCCCGCGAATTCGCATGAGTCAATTAATGGCCGCGCTTCCCAGACGATGTTTTTAAACGCCCCCTCGATGCGGCAGTGGCGCAGGAGCGCCGAGGAATTTTTGCCGATAATCTGCATGCCCGCCCAGCAGGGCCGTTCGGTTGACCCGCGCTGGCGGCCCTCGCCGGTAATGCAAATGGGGCGCGCCGCCGTGCCGTCGGCGATCAACACACCCTTGACAATAATAGAATAATAACCGTTGAATTTAAGAGTAGTCCCGGGCGCAATCGTGCAGGAGAGGCTCTCGGGAATTTCGATGGAGGCCGACACGACCGTATCGCCTTTAAAAACAATCGGTTTTTCCTTGGCGGCTTTCGCCGGCGCGGTAATGAGCGTGAAGAACAAGAGCAGGAACAAACATTGACGCATAATTATAGGCCGCTCAGGCCGCGCTGCTGTTTTGCAGCTCCGTTAGGTCGAACAGGTTTTCTGCAATGTCAAGCCCTGTCCAGAGCTTAAGCGAGCCCAGCCCCTGGTACAGCAGCATGCGCAGACCGTTTTCGGTTTTGCAGCCGGCCGCGGCGGCTTCCTTGAGCAGGAGCGTTTGGCGGGGGTTATAGACCGTATCAAAAACGGTCATGCTTGCCCTCAGCAAAGATGCCGGCAGCGGCGAAGTGTTCATATCGGGATGCATGCCTACGGAGGTGCAATTGACTAAAAGAGAACATTGCTCCAGAACGCGCGGCAAATCCGGACCGTCAAGGGCGCAGGCCGCCGCCGGCATGCCGGTTTTTTGGGCGATCTCACGCACCAGCGCCGCTGTTTTTGCCGGATTGCGGCCGATAATCGTAAGCGCCGGGCACAATTTGCCGGAAGCAAGCGCAAAACCAATGCTCCGGGCGATGCCGCCGCTGCCGATGATTGCGACCGGGCCGCCGCCGATATCGTGACCGATGGCTTTTAAGGCGCGCAGGAAACCGGCGGCGTCGGTGGTGTCGCCGCAGAGCAGGTTATTCTTAAAATAAAGCGTATTAACGGCGCCGGTCAGGCGCGCAAGCTCCGAAAGGTCGTCGCAGTATGGCAGCACGCTCTGTTTGTGCGGAATGGTAACATTGGCCCCGACAAAGGCGCACTGCCGCAGTATAAATAAAACCGGCCCCAGCGCTTCGGGTGGGACCGGAAGCGGCACGTAAGCGTACGGTAGTTTACATAGGGCAAAAATATGGTTGTGGATCTGGGGCGAGAGTGAATGCGCCACCGGATTGCCCAGAAGCGCCACCAGCCGCGTATCGCCGCGGATAAAAGGCGTCATCATGAGGCGCTTGGCTCGGGCGGCGGTTCTTTAAAAAACGCTTTTACCATATTGCGCCCGCCGTTCTTGGCACGGTAGAGCGCCACGTCGGCCTCCTCGATCATTTCCAGCGGGCCGGTAATGTCGTCGCGGAAGGACGTGACCCCCAGCGAAACCGAGAGGCGCTGGTTGGGCAGGCAGTGCTCATTTACAAAGCGGTAATCGAAGATGGAGCGCCGTATGTTTTCGGCCGTAATCAGCGCGCCCTGAATGCCCTGGTCGGGCAGCAGGATGGCGAACTCCTCGCCGCCGTAGCGCGTGACCGTATCGCGCACGCTGCAGACCGCATGCAATATCTGCACGGTCTGCGTCAGGGCGATATCGCCCTGGATATGGCCGTTTAAATCGTTATAGATCTTAAAATGGTCCAAATCGAGCATAATCAGCGCAAAGCCGTTGCCGCCCGCGCGCGCGAACGAAAAAAGGCGGCGGAACTCCTCTTCAAAAAAATAGCGGTTATAGGCTTTTGTCAAGTCGTCCAGCAGCGAGCGGCTGGCGGTGTCGGCGTAGGCGGCCGCATCCACGATGGTGGGCGTGTTCATGCGTTTTTTAATGTTGGTGTAGTAGTCCAGCGTGGCCACGTGGATGCCGATGTTGCGTTCCAGTTTTTCGCTCATGGTGTATTTATGTTTTAGGATTTCTTTCCAGTCGCGCTTGGCCTCTTCTTCGGGCAGGCGGATCTGGATGAGCGCAAAAATAATGTCGCGGTAGTAGGTGCCCGGCTTTTTGCCGAGCGCGTCGAGAATGGATTCTTCGTCCTGAATGTGGGCCACAACGTCGCCGCTGGCGATCTCGATCCATTTTTTATTGATTAATTTCTTAAGATTGTCGATGTCCTCGGCATGAAAGGTAATATTATTGGCTTCGTCGTAATTATCGTTTATATCTTGAATCATGTAAAATCCAATTCGTTTTTGGCGAGCGGAACCATTGCAAGCAACTCCCCGCAAGATTAAATATAATAGGTTTTGGGATTTATCAATTAAAATAATTAACGGCGCTATTAGTGGTGTCCGGGAAAACGGCGAAGGAAAAAGACCGTTTCCCCGGATTGGGACACCCTTATTAAAACCAAATACGGCGAAAGGGAGTTCTTTCTTTTAAATACAATAAGCATTTTCCTTGGCGGGTTTAAGGGGCGGCCAGCC
>JAQUMP010000320.1 GCA_028718065.1 Chitinivibrionales bacterium
AGTTAAGAAACGATCTGGTAAATACGCACGCGTTTAAAGTGATCGAACGTAACCGGATGAATGAGGTTTTAAAGGAGCAGGGATTTCAGAATACGGGGTGCACGTCGCAGGAATGCGCGGTTGAAGTAGGGCAACTTATTGGTGTAAATAAGATGATTGCCGGCTCAATCGGTAAAGTGGGCCGCACCTATCTGCTCTCGGTGCGCCTGATCGATGTTGCCACGGGAGAAATATTAAATACCGTAGAAGAACAGGTAAAAGGCGAAATAGACGATATGTTGTCCTCGGGCGTGGGAAACGTAGCAAGGAAACTGGCATATTCAGTAACGGCAAAGGCGCCTGAAAAAAATACCGGAAAAGAAAACCCGGTTGAGCGGCCCGCTAAAAAATATGGCAGTCTACGAATAGAAAGCAGACCTTCCGAAGCGCAACTATCCCTCGACGATTCAATCTCCGGCAAAACACCCTTTGTAAATAACCAGTTGTCAACGGGTGTTCATGCCCTTAAAATCGAATTACCCGGCTATGTTCCGATTACCGACCGCATATCTATTGAGGGTGCCAAAGTTACCCATAAAGTTTACGCACTGGAACATACCCAGGCGTGGCGCGATTCGGTTAAACTTGCAGAGAAATCCTCAAATATTCCATTTAAGTATCAATATGCGGCCGGGGCGTCTTATGCGATGACAATTGGGAAAATAAATACTATGGGCGTAGCGCTTTCTTTTGGCACTAAGGCGCAGGATTTTTGTCTGGGAATTCAAGGAAGTTATTCTTCGGGGCAGGGCAATAACGACTCCGGCGTTCAAACCAAAAGAACATTTGCTGGTGGCGGTTTATTTGCATATTATGAAAAATTAAATGCCGGCGATGTTCTTAAATTTGAGCCCGGCATAACCGGCGGCTTTTGGCAGATAGCAGACCAGACGAACGCAATTTCGCAAAATTATTATTTTTTCGGCGGCCCGGCAATTAAACTCCAGATTGGCTATAAATACATATTTCTAACCGATGAACTGACCGCTCTTTTCAATCTTTCCATGGTTTCCATCCGGAATAACGCCGGTGTGCAGGTTTTGTTTTAATTTATTTAGCCGCGTTATCTTTCTTCACATTCTATAAATTTATTATTGAGTAAAAATACTCACTCATTGAGTATTTTATAGTATATATTTATATCTAACTATAAAACAATACGTTACAAAGGTTCCGTTTTATGCAAACACCTTCATATCGGCGGGCAATAGTACAAGAAATTTTTTCTGCAATGCACTCCAGGCGGAAATTGATAAATATTATTATTGGCCCTCGACAAGTAGGCAAGACAACTGCCGCTCTTCAGATTGCGGAAAAGTGGCAAGGGCCGGTCATCACTGTTTCCGCAGATTCTCCGTTGCCGCCGGGACCGGAATGGATACGCAATCATTGGGAACGGGCGACGGCGCAGCCCGGAACGCTTCTTATCATCGACGAAATTCAAAAAGTACGGGGATGGAACGAAACTATTAAATCGTGCTGGGACGCCGATGCCTACAGCGATACCGCACCGCAAATACTGCTGCTCGGTTCGTCGTCGCTTCTGGTTCAAAAGGGGCTTTCCGAAAGTCTGGCCGGACGTTTTTTCCTGTATCGTTGTTCGCATTGGTCATTTACCGAAATGAAAGACGCCTTTTCTTTTGATTGCGACAAATGGATTTATTATGGTGGTTATCCCGGCACGACGGCCCTGATGAACGACGATAAAATATGGATGCAGTATATCCGCGATTCGCTCATCGAAACCGTGATTTCCAACGATGTTTTACAAATGCAAACCATCGCCAAACCGGCGCTTTTGCGGCATCTTTTCATGCTTTCGGCCACCTACCCGGCACAAATCTTTTCTTATAATAAAATGCTCGGGCAGCTTCAGGACAGCGGAAACACCACGACGCTTGCGCATTATCTTTCGTTGTTGCAGGATGCGTATCTGGTTTCCGGCCTTGAACCATTTAAAAAAGACGTAAAAATAAAACGGGGCGGCAGTCCAAAGCTTATCCTATGGAATAATGCGCTTATCGCCGCGGTACAGGGCCAGCCATATAACCTGGTTCGACCGAACCATGAATTGTGGGGCAGGCTGGTAGAAAATGCCGTGGGCGCGCATATCCTAAACCATGTAAGCGGTCTCTCCTGTCAAGTTAGCTATTGGCGGAAAGACAGCCTCGAAGTCGATTTTGTCGTAGAAACACCCAAGGCAATCCGGGCAATCGAAGTTAAATCATCGGTCCCCCAAAAATGCCCTGGGCTCCGGGCGTTTTGCGCCATGTATCCGCAGGCCAGGCCGTTTATCGTCGGGCCCGGCGGAATGCCGCTCGAAGAATTTTTTTCCGCCAACCCGGCGGAATTGTTCGGTTAAATTTCCGGCGATTAAGCTACCTGACGTTAAAATGAGATTTTAGCCGTATTATCTTTTCCTTCTTGACGTTTCATATTCGGCTTGTTACAATAATAAGCATAATAATTAAATCCTATGGAAGGGGCTCGCCGCCCCTTAAACCCCGTAATGAATATACTTATTATAGCCAAAACATTAAAAGCATTTCGTACACGGAAAAGTCTTGTTTATCAAGTATAAATGGGCTTGTCTTTTAGCTACAATAAGCTTTTTCCTTACGGGGTTTTAGGGGTGGAACCCCTACCAAAAAAATAATTTAAATTTTTTATGCCACAACCATTCTCCAAAACATTAAAAGCCGGCGCGCAGTTGTTCCGCGAAAACGACCATAGCCGCGAACTCTATCTTGTCCAGGCCGGCACGGTCAAAATATACCGGCAGATCGGCGCGCGCGAGGTTGAACTGGCGCTCATGGAAAAAGGGGCGGTCTTCGGCGAAATGGCGCTCATCGACGGCAAGCCGCGCAGCGCCTCGGCCAAATGCGCCACCGACGCGGTCGTGACCATCATCGACGCCCAGAGCTTTGAAAGCAAGATCCGCGGCGTGCCGCCGTGGTATTTGTCAATCATCAAGATTATTTCCGGCAAAATCCGCAAGGCCAACAAGCACCTGCAGATCGTGGGCTCCTGGAACCGCGGCTGCGCCGTGATCTTGAGCCTTTCGCATCTGCTCAAACGATACGGCAAAGACGACGAAGAAGGCCGCCGGCTGCTTGATTTGCACGACACCAAAAAACACCTGATCCAGCTTTTGGGCATGACCCATCAGATCATCATGCAACAGCTCGATTATCTGCATGTAAAGGGTTTCCTGGAAATCAAGGACGATACCCTGGTTTTTCCGGACCCGGCGCGTTTTGCCGGTTATTGCACGTTTTTAAGGCTCCATCTGCGCAAAGGGTTTGAAAAGATGCCCAGCCTTTCCGGCGATGCGATCGAATTGTGCGGGGTCCTGGCAGAGCAGAAAAAAGAGCTGTTCATGCAGGAGGTTGCTTCCTGCGAAATCCCGGCGGAAGAAATAATCGGCCATTGCGGCACGTTAGGGCTTCAGGACAAGGCCGCCGCGATCATTACGGAGCTTAAACAAGGCGGGCTCATCACCGCGCCGAAAAAAGAGGGCGGCGAGGCCAAAGGCGCGGCCGGGCCGTTTTCCTGTGACGTTACAGCCGTCCATAAGCAAATTTTATATAATAATTTTTCCAGCATGGTACCAACGGCATGAAAGCAATATTGTTATTAGCGCTTTGTCTCTTTGCCGTTTTCGGCACGGGTGCGCAGGCGACCAACGTTAGCGGTATAATTACCAAGGACGTTCAATGGACGCCGCAGCACAATCCCTACCGCATTGTGGGCGACGTGCTGGTACCGCGCGGCGTGCGCCTGGCCATTGCCCCGGGCGTGCAGATCATCGTCGCTAAAAATCCCGAAGCGACGCCCGACATTCCCCAGCTCGACCAACTTGACAGCCGGCAAATAGCCATTAAAATCGAGGGCGCGCTCATGTGCGTGGGGAAAAAAGGCAATTTTATCACGATGGCCCCGGAAAACGGCGCGGCCTACGAGTGCGGCTGGTACGGCGTGGTCTTTAACGGCGCCAACGACAAATTCTGCGAGCTGGCCTTTACCGCCATCAGCGGCGCCAGCGCCGGCATTACCGTAAATAAATGCGGACCGCTCGTGCGCAATTGCATTTTAGAATACAACAACGCGGGCGCCCAGTGCAATCACGGCGGCGACCTGCGTCTTTACAACTGCAACGTGGCCTATAATTTTATCGCCGGCATCCGCGTAGACGACGCCAACCCGCAGATCATGAATTCGCTGATCGTCTTTAACCGCAACAACGGCCTCTGGTGCGACGGCCGCAGCGCCGTCACGTTTGAATACAACTGCGTTTTCGGCAATCCCGACGGCAATCAGCTCTCCTGCGACCCGCGCCTGGGAGCGCTTGCCGCCAAAAACGGCCGCAAGGACTCCTGCGATTTTGCGCACAACATCTATAAAAATCCCATTTTCGCGGGCAGCGGCGACGATTCCGCGGCGGTGGAAGGCGATGTAACGCTTGCCACCGATAAATCGCGCATTACCGACACCGTCCTGGCACGCGTGTTGCACCGCGACCTGGTTGATTCGCAGTCTGTCAACCAACGCCATATCCGTTTTCCCCGCTATACCCTTTCCAAGTATTCGCCCTGCATCGGGGCGGGCAACCCCAACGAGCGTTTTAACAACGCCGACAAGACCAAAAACACCATGGGCGTTTTCGGCGGGCCGGATTTCAGCCGGGTGCGGGATTAAGGGCGTTAGGTTTTTAAAATGTTTTCTTATATTTTTCCACCATGACAATACCGGACGGCTTTCAGGAAAATAAAGGGTCGATTTTTAAATGGCTTTCCGCGTTGTTTGCAGCGCACGATGTGCATGCCGTCTTGGTCGGCGGATATGCGCTTATCGCCAATAAAGTCCAGCGGACC
>JAQUMP010000321.1 GCA_028718065.1 Chitinivibrionales bacterium
AATGTTCGTGCTTGCCGTCGACGACGATTTTTTGTTTTCATGCGTCTGTACGGCGGTCTGCATTGTTCCGATACTTTTCCTTAAAACCCCTAAAACAGGACGGAAACAACATGTCATGGCCAGCGCCGATTAATTATCGTAAAATCTATTTCCCATTGATTTTGACCTGCTGCGTGAGCATTACCGCGGCGCAAGGCCCGGATTCGCTTTCGCTTGGGGACGTAGTACAAAAGGTATTGCAGAGGAGCCATGCGCTCCGCCAGGTCAAATTCCAGTTAAGCGCCGCCGACGCGCGTACGGCCCAGGCCAAAGCGGCCTATTATCCTTCGGTAAACGCCGACGCTTCCTATGTCAATTTAGGACCAATGGATAATTACAAACTGAGTTTGGGCGGCGGGTCTCCGTTTTCCATGGTGCCGCAGAACGGCTACGACGTTCACCTGGATGCAAATATCCTTCTCTATGATTTCGGCAAACGCAACCTTGCGATTAATGCCACAAAAATATCGGCCCTAACCTTGCAGCACAATGCCGCGGGTATTACAACCGGCCTTGCCTTTCAGGCCGTTTCGCTGGTAACCACCATGGCTATGATGCAGCAGGAAATTGATATACAAAATGAGAATATCGGATCGTTGGCGCGCCATTGGGACATTGTTAAAAAACGGCTTGCCGCGGGCGTGGGGACCGATTACGATGTTCTTAAGACCCAGGCGCAGATCGCGGCAGCCCGGGCTCTTTTGCTCGATCTTAAAAACGGGCTGCAAAAACTGCGCATTTCGCTCTCCGTTCTTATAGGAGTTACGGAGGATTCTTTACCGGCCGTAAAAATTTCTTTTGATGCGCCTGAATTTAAAGGCCGCTCCGATTCTTTACTTGCGGTAGCGCTTAAGCAGCGCCCGGAAATTATCGGCGCGCAGGATGCGCTGGCGGCGCTTCTTATTCAAGAGAACCTGTCAAAAAAAGATATGGCGCCGACCTTGAGCGCCAACCTCAGCGCCGGATATAAAAACGGGTTTATTGAAAACGCAACAAAAGGAGGATTGGACACGTTGCGATTCAACTGGACGGCCGCGGCCGCCCTGCATTTTCCGCTGTACGACGGTTTTAAGGCCCGCTATCGCGAAAAGGAGATAGCGGAAAGCCGCAAAGCCGCGGACGAAGCGCTCGCGGACGCCCGGGACAAAGTCCGCGCGGACATTTTATCGGCCCTCTCGGATGTCAATACCGCTTATGCCCGTCTGGACGGTTCGCTCCTGCAGGTCACGGTAAATGCCGAAGCCCTGCGCCTGGCGCGGGGTAAACTGCAAGCCGGGACCATTACCAACGACGACGTGCTGAATGCCGAGCAGGATTATGCGCAGGCGAAAACAAACTATATGCGCGACCGGGCCCGCTATACCCTCAGCCTCTTTGCCCTGGACCAGGCCACTGGAGCGCCGGTGGTTAAATGAGTCGGGGCAGGTTTTAAAACCTGCCCTGCGGCGGACACACCCTGCCAATTCTGCAAATTTTGCCTCTTTATAGATACTTCTTTCCTGTCAATTTGTTTACCCTTAAAATCCGGAAAAAAACAGCCTTAAAAAGGCTGTTTTAGGCGATTTAAGCTGGCACTGTTGTTGCATACTGATGAGCCGGCAATGAATTGGTTAAAAAAGGGGGGGGGGTAAATTATGGGCGAACTTCGGGAAGAACTGATCCTTAAAGCGCAAGAAATCTACCAACAGATTTTTCCCTGTTCCTCCAAGAGTTCATTGGAAGAATGCTTTACGGTTATGGGAAAAAAATATCTGTTCTGGTTCAATACCGCCGATGCTTCCACGCATGTGCTCATGGCGGAGCTTGTCGATATGGAATAGGAAAAAGTACGACCGCCCAGACCGCCCCCTTTAGGCTTTTTCCTCCCGTTGGTCGGGCCAATCCCTCCGAATCGGAGGGGGAAATAAAATCGAAAAAAAAATTAAAGGTGATTGAGTCTATTTCAATCATTCTTTCACCCCTTCTCCGATTCGGAGAAGGGGCTGGGGGATGAGGTCAAACGCTCCCGGCAACCAATAAAGATGCTCTTGTCATTGACACACCGCAATAATTTTATTTAAAACGTTCTCCAAGTTTTTTTCTACCTCTTCATTTCTGAATCGCAATTCATGCAACCCGCGTGCTTCAAATACGTTGCATCGGTGCTCATCTATTTTCTTTTGGTCAAAATTGTCATGAACGGATCCATCAAGTTCAATAACCAGATTTTTTCCAGCGCAAAAGAAATCTACAATAAATCCTTCGATTATTTGTTGGCGGCGAAACTTGAGGTTATTGCACTTTTTCCCCCTGAGTCGGGACCATAGTATTTTTTCCGCCGGGGTCATATTTTCCCGAAGGCTCCGCGCTTCCCCCAATTTGCTGTCTGAAATGCGCTGAAGCTGAACAACACCGGATAAACGTTTTTTGGTGATCATAAATTATGCTGCTTCAACCGCTGACCGCCCCCTTTAGGCTTTTTCCTCCCGTTGGTCGGGCCAATCCCTCCGAATCGGAGGGGGAGGGAAGATAAAAAATCAAAAAATCGGTTCTAATAAGCGGTGCACAAAACAACCGTTTGATGAGCTTTCTTTCACCCCTTCTCCGATTCGGAGAAGGGGCCGGGGTTTGAGGTCAAGAAATTCTGCCCCTACAAAAGACTCTTGACCGCCTCCGCGATAATTTGAATTCCTTTTTCGATTTTTTCCTCGGGTGTGTGCGAAAAAGCCAGGCGCATGCAGTTGTTTTTTTGGCCTTTAGGATCAAAGGCGCTGCCGATCACGAAGGCCGCGCCGTTTTTAAGCGCGGCCGTAAAAACATCGGAGGCGTTTATGGTTTCCGGCATGGTCACCCACAAATAAAACCCTCCGCGCGGCCGTGTCCAGGTTACGCCCGCGGGCATGCAGCGCTCAAGCGCGCTCAGCATGATTCCGGCGCGTTTTTTGTAGGCGCGCCGTACCATTTGTAAATAAGCGGGCATTTTGTTTTGCGCCAGGAATTCATGCGCCAGAACCTGGGTAAAGGTGGCGGAACAGGCGTCGGCGGACTGTTTGGCAAGTTCGACCGTTTCCACGATTTCGCGCGGTCCCAGGAGCCACCCCAGGCGCATGCCGGGGCCGAAAATTTTTGCAAACGATCCCACGTAACAGATCGGCGCGGTTTTATCGGCCATGACTTTGAGCGGCACGGTGCGGTCTTTATCGGCGTCGTCGAAATAGAGTTCGCCGTAGGGGTCGTCTTCCAGCAGGCACAGGTCTCGCCGCGTGATGATTTCCAGCAGTTTTTCGCGCCGTTCTTTACTATAGATAATACCCGCCGGATTATGGAAGTTGCAGATCACATAGAGGAATTTAACGGCTTCGCCGTAACGGTCGAGCATTGCAGAGAGCGCAGCGATATCAATGCCGTCGCCATCTAAGGCTACGCCGTGCAGCGCCGCGCCGAAGGATTTAAACGCCGCCAAAGCACCTATGAAACTGGGGTTTTCGGTGACCACCACGTCGCCCGGATCGAGCATTACTTTACTTATTAGACTAATGGCCTGCTGCGCGCCGGTGGTAATGAGCAGCCCCTGGCTTTCGTCGATGGGCAAGCCCTTGGAGGCCAGATAGGTTTTCAACGATTTTAAAAGCGGCGGATAGCCGGAGGTGGGTCCATATTGGCAGGCGACCTGCTTGGCCTGGAGCGTTAACCCTTTGTAAATTTCGTCCAGCGCATCGATGGGGAAGAGGGAATTGTTGGGCATGCCGCCGGAGAAGGAAATTATGGACGGATCGGCCGCCAGGCTCATGAGTTTTCTGATTTCCGAAGATCTCATATTTGAAACTGATTTTGAGAATTTAACCATGTTTTACTCCCATGTTTTTTAAAGAAATATGGAAGGGGCTGGCCGCCCCTTAAACCCGCCAAGGAAAATACTTATTGTAGTTAAAAGATAAAATCAGAATAGTTCGGGGAAATGGCTTTTCTCCTCTGTCGGGAGCCGTTCTTAGCGCCCGCCCGGGAAAATGCGGTATATCGCGCTTTGCGCGTCGGCCTTCACTACTGGTTTTACCTAATAAGCATTTTTCCGGGCGTAAGGCGCTTATGGCGACCAGAAGAGGGGAAGGCCGTTTCCCTGAAAGTAAATATTTCATGGCGTATAATCCCAAATTTTTATTATGGATGCGCAATTTGTATATTTTAAATCAAAATTTCAAGAGTAAGAGGATATAAAAAAGAAGCAAGCGGAGCAAAAAGATGGAAAATATCATCGAAACCAAGGCGCTCAAAAAAGATTACGCCCTCGGAACCACCACCGTGCACGCGCTGCGCGGGGTTGACCTGGCGGTAGAAAAGGGCAACCTTATAAGCATTGTGGGGCCCTCGGGCAGCGGTAAAACCACCCTGCTTAACATAATCGGCTGCATCGACAATGCCAGCTCCGGCAATGTGCGTATCGGGCAGCGCGATATTACCACGCTCTCGGACCGGCAGATTACCGATATCCGGCTGCACCAGATCGGGTTTATTTTTCAGACCTTTAATCTTATTCCCGTCTTGAACGTATTGGAAAATGTGGAATTTCCCTTGCTGCTCATGAAGAACCAGTCACGTTCCGCGACCCGTAAAAAAGCCGAAAAACTAATCAGCGAGGTCGGCCTTACCGAACACATAAAACACAAACCGGCCGAACTCTCGGGCGGCCAGCGCCAGCGCGTGGCCATCGCGCGCGCCTTGGTCACCAATCCCGATATCGTCCTGGCCGACGAGCCCACCGCCAACCTGGATTCGGTCACCGGCGAGCAGATCCTCGACCTCATGAAGCAGATGAACGAAATCGAACAAACCACCTTTATATTTTCGACGCACGATTCCAACGTGCTCAAATATGCCA
>JAQUMP010000322.1 GCA_028718065.1 Chitinivibrionales bacterium
GCAGGTATTTTCAGATTTGACAATTATGGCCAAAACACCTATATTTTCCTGAGAAGCAAGTTTATATTCGGTGATAACAGAACATATCGGGATTCTGACAAAAAGAACGGCTTTTATTGTATAATATTATTCTGTAAAGGGTGCTGCCATTTTTGAGCCTGCTTACATTGTTGCACCTGCTTAACGTTTTATTTCGTCGCATGTGATGTAGATCACAGCTTTTGCTTTGTATTCATCATATTTTTAAAATGATACGTAACTACCTCATTCTTCCGGAGCATTTATGCGCTTGAGACCAGCATTCCTCTTTTGCGGCCTACTTTCCTTGAACCTTTTCGCCGCTGGAGATTCGACGCAAACCAAAACAAACATCGCTGTTTCCGATCTTACGGGACAGGGAATCGATGCTTCAACGGCAGCGGTGATCTCCGATAGGTTGCGTAGTGAGCTTTTCAACACCGGGATGGTCTCGGTGCTTGAGCGTTCACAGATGCAAGAAATTCTCAAAGAGCAAGGATTCCAGCAGACCGGCTGCACCTCCGACCAGTGCGCAGTCGAAACAGGGCAATTACTGGGGTTAAATACATGGTTGTCGGATCAATTGGTCTTGTCGGGCACACTTATACGATTGCAAGCAGGCTTATTGACGTGTCCACGGGCAAAATGGTAGCAACCGCGAATGTCGATTGTAAATGTGAAATCGACGATATCCTTTCCCACTCCACGATTGAAATAGCCCGAAAGCTGGCGCTGTCTTTTTCGAATGTTCAGAATATTGAAGTTCCAAAAACTATAGCGATTGTAAAACCCAATCAAATGGATAACCTATCCAGCCAAATTGTTAATTTCTCTCCAGATTTCACAGTAACATATGACAATATTTGGGCCATAGCTCGTTCTAAGAAGGATATGGGCAATAGTATGCGCGACCTTGCCGACCAATTAGAGGGAATTGGCGCAAGATTGGTATATTCCGGCCATACGACAGATGACCGATGTGGAACACGAGCCATTGTAATTAATAAGAACCTATCAAATGAGAATTATGCAGAAGAAATTAGAAAACTAAACAAGAAAACCATTACAAATGATATGGGTTTTACCGATATCTCGACAGATCATTTCCAAATGTTGAAATGGGTCTATGACGGTGGTGGTGGGCAATATCGCTTTGCGGAATATTTTATCCGCTTAGGAACTTACAATATTCGAATTGCGTTTTGGACTGAACGCGGGTCGTTTGATGGTTTTAAAGATACCTTTGAAAGCACTATCCGCACATTTAAGCAAAATTAGTATACAAAAAAAGCCTTCATTTTGGCGGGTGGCGGGAGTAATTGAGAAAATGTGAGATCACGTGGCCCACGGCGGCCCGCGTCGGGTTTAATAATATCCAATGAAAAGTTATTTTCTTTATCTTTTTGCAGCAGGCTATACTTCTGGAATTGGCTATTTCTTTATTAGCAAAATTATTAACTATTTATATATTTATTCAGCTGGTGCTAACGCGCATCAAGACGATAAAATAAGACCTGGATATAATATCTCATCTATAAGTGGAATCGTCGAAAGATTATTATACCTTGGTTCACTAATTATCGGCAAACCAGAATTTATAGGATTATGGTTGGGGTTAAAAACTGCAGGAGAATGGGGGCACTGGCATAATACTTCAGAAAATGGAGTCGGCAGAAAAGGTTACCTTATTTTTCTTATCGGCACAGCATTGTCTCTATCTTTTTCATTTATTTCGTGGAAGTCAATATTGCTTTACCAATCCAATTCTATCTGCAAATTGCTATTCTTAGATGGTACTTTTCTATTTGTAATCACAGTTTTTCTTCTAATTTTTAAATATAAAGCCAGAAAAGCTCCTAAACGGATGTAGACGTACCGTCTGAGTTCAAAGGTGCGGTTTCGGGCATTTTTAAATGTAGGGAAACCAGTGATAAGGCGCTAGCTCGCAGCGATAATATTATGAATCAATATCCATTTAGATATAAGCGAAGTGGTACCTGGAGCAGTTCGTATTTATTTCACTATCAGTGCGCATACGAAGCTCTTGCAGACTTCGAAAAGATCATTCAAACACTCCATGAAAAAGAACGAACGCTCAAAAAAGATAATTCTGAAATGGAACCCGAGGATTTAGGCCCTTATATCACTAATCAAACTTATGATCTTTGGCATGAAGCTTACAAATATTACACAATGATACAATTATTTGCATGCATGACAATTGAGGCGTTTTTGAATAATTATGGTACTAGATGTTTGGGAGAAGGTTATTACAAAAAAAATATGGAAAGGCTCGGAATAACTGAAAAACTATCTATAATTATTGCAACTTGTATGAGAAACTTCATAGATAAAGACAACCCAATTAAAAAAAAGGTTCGAACGCTATTTGCCAATCGTAATCATCTCGTTCACCCTAAATCCAGAGAAATTAACATTGGAAAGATACATGAATCTATCCCTATATCGCCAAAAGAATTAAAGGCAAAAGAAATAATAAAAGACATGGACTATATTCTTTCACAATTCTGTAAAATGGATCCTGACATTAAATTTAATTTTGAATTTAAAAAGCCTTAATTGAATTAAAAAAAGATGTGACAGGTTGGCTTGATAAAAACCATGCGGGGTTTACCGAAAAATAAAAAAGAGTCGCCCCTTTTTGGATGCTTTTCCAAAAAGCACAGCGTATCATCGGATACTTTGGTTAATATTTGGTTGCAGGAAAAGTTGCAAGAAGAAAATGTTTACTGATAAGAGTATAATAAAATGTTAGGCCGTGGCGTTGCTTATGCTTTGTTATGTTTGGCACCGGCAGAAATAGAAAAATCCCCTCACGGCAAAGCCTCGATCGAATCCGCGGGAATAACCTTAATGCCGGCGCAGCCGGCGGCTTTGTTTTGGTTGCACACTTCCCCAGGCTTATTGGCGCTGGAATCGCCGACAATAACGCACAACGCCCTCAAGGGTGAATTTTATTTTTTTGAAACCTCTTTGTTATCGATTATTTTCCCTGTATAATAACAGGAGAGGAGTTTCTTCTGGAAATAACCGGAATAATTTGGCTCGATTATATTGTCGAGAAGCTTAATTGGAAGCATAAAGTAGAGCGTTTTGAAGTTTGCGAGGTGATGAATGGTAAACCGCTGATCCGTTATATGGAAAAAGGACAACGGGAAGATGAACATGTTTATGCTGCATTCGGGCAAACGGCAACGGGGCGATATTTGATAGTATTTTACATATACCGAAAAGATAAACGCGCTTTGATCATTTCTGCGCGCACAATGACTGATAAGGAGAAAAAATATTATGTCAGCAAAAAATAAGAGCAGCGTTTCCAAGGCGAGCAATTATAAAGAAATGGGCGAGTTCTGGGACATCCATGACGCAACCGATTATCTTGACGATAAGAAAAAAGTCGACGTGACCATAGCAATCGACCACGAAATTACCTATTGCGCTTTAGATAACCAGCTTTCCCAGCTTTTACAAAAAGTCGCCAAAAAGCACGGCGTATCATCGGATACTTTGGTTAATATTTGGTTGCAGGAAAAGTTGCAGGAAGAAAAAGTTTGCTGAGAAGATCACTCCCCCTCACGGCAAAGCCTCGATCGAATCCGCGGGAATAACCTTAATGCCGGCGCAGCCGGCGGGCTTGTTTTGGTTGCACACTTCCGCAGGCTTATTGGCGCCGGAGTCGCCGACAATAACGCACCACATCTGCTTGCCGGTGATATATTTCCGGGCAACGGCCAGGACATCTTGTTTTGTCAAGGCATTTATCGCCGCGGGATATTTTACGAAGATGCTGTCGGGGCGGCCGTAATATTCGTTCCAGGCATAAGTCTGCACGATGTCTTCCTTGGTGCGAAAGCTTGACGGCAGGGCGTCGATTAAAAGCCTTTTGGCCATGGCAAGCTCCTCGTTGGTTACGCCTTCTTTGCATAAGCGTGCGGTTTCCTGAAAAGTAAGCGACAGCGCACGCTCTAAGCTTTGGTTTTTGGTCTGGAATTGGATAAAGATGGTTCCGGGGAAAAGGTAGTTGGATTCCGCCTGGGAATGAATGGAATAGGTGAGGCCTTCGTCCGAACGGACCTTGCTGCCGAGGCGGGAGGTAAAGCCCGCGCCGCCGAGGATTTCGTTGAGGACCAGAACGGGATAATAGTCCGGATTAGGACGGCGGAACAGGGGTAAACCGAGTCGCACGTTGGTCTGCGTGCCCGGCCGTTCCACAAAAAGCCACTGCCGCTCCGGAGCGCTTTTGACATTCGGGAAAATGGAATCGTACGCGGTGGCGCGGGTCTGCGGGAAAAGGGCCGTTAATCTAGTTTTTATTGCATTTTGGTCAAAATCCCCCGAGATCGCGCAGATGATATTGCGGGTCTGCACGTAGGTCTGTTGGAAGGTAACGATGTCGGCCCGGGTAATGCGCTTGACGCTGGCGACAGTCGCCATGCGGCTGTTGGACTGGTCGGGATACATGATTTTGTCGTAGGCCGCGCTCACGATCGGGCCGGGATTGTCGAAACGGTGCTTGATCGAGTCCATAAAAATATTCTGGGCGCGCTTGACCTTTTCCGGCTCAAACGTTGGGTTAAACAGCATGTTTGACAAAAGATAAAGAGCGGTATCGGCATACTCGGAAAGCGCCGAGCATTTAAAAACGATTTCGCCGTCCGCGCAGGAAAAACTGAGGTTAATGGCTTTTTGGTCGCAGAGCGCATCGCACGAATCCGCCGGAATGTTTTTGGCGCCGCCGGTGCGCAGCAGCGAGGCCGTGAGTTGCGCCAAGCCTTCTTTGCCGGCCGGATCGCACAGGCTGCCGCTGCGGATGTAACCCTCGATATTAATAACCGGGAAAGCA
>JAQUMP010000323.1 GCA_028718065.1 Chitinivibrionales bacterium
GGACCTTGACTATATAAAAGTCACCGACGATCCCTACGAGGTTGTGTCCATAATTAATGCCTTTTGTCTCAAGCGCGACACCGACGTTAACTTTTCGTAATTTTTGCATTTATTGTATTGACATAATTTTTTATAGAGGTTATTATTTAAACAAGAAAGCAAACCAAGCATGGCTGTTTTACCGAAAGTCCTATTTGTAAATAATCGCCGCGCGGTGCGTGCCGCGTCGGCGGCGTGTCGTTTCACTTTACCCTAACAGGAGGTTGCGTCGTGGCCACGAAGAAGAAAAAAGTTGTTGCGAAAAAGAAAGCAAAAAAATCAAAGAGATAATCTCGCGATTTTAAAAGCTTTACAAAAGCAGAAGAAGACCGTTTCTTCTGCTTTTGCTTTTTCAGGGACCTTTGCGGCCTCTTTATTTTCCTGCTAAAACAGTTGCCAGGGAGCATCCCCATGTATAATTTTATGGGCACATTACGTCCGTCGTGCAATTAATCGTCCGGCCGCTTTTCGCACCCAAGGGGCATAATTCCCCGGCAAATCTGCCAGCGATCGCACAAAGAAAATTGCTTTAATGCCTGTATGATACAGTTTGCCAAACATATCGTCCAAACGTACGGTATTTCCGAACCACTCGCCCAAACACTGTGCGCCTGCTTTGTAAAGGGCGATACGCCCTATTATTGCAGCGAATATATTCCCGCGGTGGCCGCCGAAATGGAAAGCGACCAGGTGTGGGATATTTTTGAATTCCTGCGCGAGGCCGACCGGCTTCCGCCTAAAAAAAAGCGGCTTATTTCCATCCTGCAAAAAGACGGTAAATTGACTAATGCGCTCCAGCAGCGCATCGACGTATGTACCGATCCCTTTGAACTGGACGACCTGCTCCTGCCGCTGCGTCCGAACCCGCGCAGCAAGGCGCAACTGGCGCTTAAAAAAGGGCTCGGCGACCTGGCAGCGGCCCTGGTTTGCCAGCAGGATAAGGGCCTGGACTTACCGGGCCGGGCCGGCGCGCTCGTGGGAACGGAAGCGAGCCTAAAATCCGCCGAGGACGTTCTTGCAGGTGTCAAGGACATTCTTGCCGAGCGCTTTGCCTACGACGAGACCGTGCGCGCCATGACGCGCGACTTTGTTCTGGAGGACGGTTTCTTCGAGATTTCAGTTCGTCATAAAACCGACGAGATGTTCGCGGAATATGCCGGCAAGCAATTGCCTATCGCCCAATGTTCCAAAGAGCAGATTCTTTCTTTTCTGAGCGCCGAAGAGCAAAAGCGGATTCGTTGTAAAATAAGCGTGCAACTTTTTCGGATCACCGAACTGCTGCGGCACCATTGCATCGTCGATCCGGACGCGGCCGGGTTTGATCTTATCTGTGAAGCCATCGATGAGAGTTGGCTGCGGCTGTTGCAGCCGATCGTCGAACGAGACGTTAAAGAGCGTCTTGCCCGCACGTGCGTGCAGTGGGCGCTCAAAACCATGGCGGCCGATTTGCGGGCCGCGCTGCCGACTGCCTCGGAACCCCGCACCATGGTGATCGCCGGGGTGTTCGAAAACACGGCGCTCGTTATGGTTGCCTGCAACAACGAAGGCAGACTCATCGGCGCCACCCAGGAAAAAATCACTCCCGGAAAGAGCGCGCAGCCAACGGACCGGCTTCGGCAATTTATTACCCGTCACCGGCCCGCGGCAACGATCGTCCTTGACAATTCGCAAAACGCCGAAATCGAAGCATTGCTGGGCGCCCTTCTTGGCGGCGGCGCTACCCTCAAACGGATAAAAGCAATCCCGGCCGATGCCGGATTGGCCGCATCGCCCTGGGTCATGCAGCACTGCGCCAACTGCGATGACAATATCCGCCTGCTGTATGCCGTGAGCCTGCGCGAAACGCCGCCGCTGCAGATCGTGAGCGAGATCGGGACCTCTTTTTTTACCATCCACCCGCTCCAGGTATACCTTACCGAGGCACAAACGACGGCGGTAATAAGGCGCATCCGTGGCGTTGCCGCGTTGCAGCGCGGGATCCTTCCGGCGGATTTTTTTAATGCCGTAGAACGGCTGTTTACAACGCTCTCGGCCGATTGCCTGAAACAGAACCCCGCTAAAACGCTGCCGGCGCCGCTGACCGCCAAAGACAACATTTTGTCAATCGCGGGAATGACCGAAGCGCTCTTTCGCAATGTGGCCGGCTTTGTGGTAATTCCGGACGCGCCGAATCCGCTCGACCGCACACTCATGCATCCCGACCATTTCGAATGGATCAATTCCCTGGCCCAGGAGTGCCGGATTTCCGCCTAAGGCCTGATCCAAAACCCGGAAATTTTGCGCTCAACCACGATCGAAGATTACACCTATAAGCTCTTTATCGAAAAAAAAATCATCGCCCAATTGCTGGTCGGCCAGCGTTTTGCCGTCGTGCGCAGCTTCGATACCCGGCACAAGCTTAAAATCAGCGAGCTTGCCGAAGGCGTCGTTGTTAACGGCCTGGTCACCAATATCACGCCCTTTGGCGTATTTGTCAATATTAACGCGGTCTGCGACGGCCTGATCCATATTTCGCAATTGGCCGACGGCTATATCGAGCACCCCGACCAGGTCGTTTCACTCGGGGACGAGGTCAGCGTGCGCATCCTCAAGGTCGATTCCAAAAAACGCCGCATTTCGCTCTCCATGAAGGGCTTGCAGCAAAAAAGCGTTAAAGTCAAGCCCTCACAGAACCAGCTTTCGTCGCTTGCCAACCATTTTAAAAATCGTTGAAGCTTTTTTTAATTAATCAATAGACGCGCCGTATTCCGTTTGTATAAGATTTTTCTTCCTAATAAATGGTAAAAGGTTTTTTTTTAGATATATTAATACGATGCATGTCCTCATAAGGGTGTAACGCGATGAAAGCCATTGCAGCAGTTACTCTTTCGCTTCGTATTCTCCCGCTGCTCTATTTTTTTTGCCCTGCGCCCGATGCCCGCCCCTTGGGAACATGCCTCGGGACCTTTACGGTAGGGACTTCCCGTAGCGCCGCCAAAAGGGCCGCTGCTCCGCTCGCGTGCCAAAATTGCGGGGCCTGGCGCGTAAACATTTTGGTCGACAGCGCTTTTTCTCCCGCCGCCGCCGCGGCGCGGGGCTGGCGGTTTGTCTGCCGGGTGGGCGCCGTGGCCACCGTGGAGGGTCCGCGGGAAAATATTGCCGATTTGTCAAATGTTCCCGGAGTTCGATATGTAAAGATCCCGGTCCCCGTGACGCGCTTTATGGATTCCGTGCGCACGGCGGCACGGGCCGACAAGGTCGTGGGCCCCGCGGCATTCTCGGGCCTGCCGCGCTCCTTTACGGGCAAGAATGTTCTGGTCGGCGTCATCGACGTTGGGTTCGACACGCACCACGCCGCCTTTCTGGATTCCAGCGGAAAAACGCGCTTTATCGGCGTGTGGGACCAGGAGGACAACACCGGCGCCTTTAAAAACCGCTTTCGCTACGGCACCATTAAAATCGGCGCCGCCCTGCAGGCGGATTCGAACCTGGGTTTGAGCGCCGAAAGCCATGGGACGCATGTCGCCAACATCGCGGGCGGCGGCGACCGGAGCGTTCCGTACTGGGGCATTGCCCCCGAAGTCAAGCTGATCGGCGTCAAGCATGGCGCCTACGACAACCAGATCATCGATGGCATGAAATGGATATTTTCAATTGCCGATTCGCTGCATCTCCCCTGTGTCATTAATTTAAGCATGGGAGTCCAGAATGGACCGCACGACGGGACCTCGCTCATCGACCGCGCGATCGATTCCTTGAGCGGCCCCGGCAAAATCGTGGTCGGCGCGGCGGGAAACAACGGCGATAAAAATATCCATGCGCAACTAACGCTCGGTTCCGCGGCCCAGAGCGCCGGGGCGCTGCTTTCTTCGTTCGATCCTTCCAACCCGCAATCGTGGGCATTTACCATTGTTGACATTTGGGGACAAGCCGGAAATAATTTCCGGTCCAGCGTGGTTATTCTCGACACGACGACGTTGAATTACTACCAGGGCAATAAGCCGCTCAACACGCAAACTCCCTCGGTCTTCGGACCGGACACGACGCTTGTTGGCGGCAGCGATTTTGTCATTCTCGAAGGTCAAAGCGAACGCGCCAGCGCTCTGAACGGCAAGCCGCACCTTGAACTTGTTCTGTATACCCGCAATCCGCATTTCGCCCTGGGGGTGCAGCTTACCGGCGCCGGAACCGTTCATCTATGGAATTTTTCGGAAAAGCCCCTTAAAAGTTTCGGCCTGCCGGGATGGATCGACGGGGACGTAAATTATACGGCCGCCGAGATCGGCGGAACGGCAAAGCGCATTATAACCGTAGGGGCATTTGCGACCAAAGTCGCCTTTAAAAAATGGGACGCCGACACTTTTTTTTATTGCGATGTTCCCGGCAAAATCGGGACCCTGGCCCCGTTTTCGAGTCATGGACCAACCGTTGACGGAAGGAATAAGCCCGATATATCCGCGCCGGGAAGCATCACCGTGACGTCGGCCATGTCGCACGCGGCCGTGGGCGACACCGCCGGCATTATCATCTGGCCCGCCTTTCCCGACCTGCATAACCGCTACTACGGCACCGAAGGCACCTCGCAGGCCGCGCCGGTTGTGGCCGGCGTGGTGGCCCTGATGCTCGAAGCGGATGCGGGCTTGACACCGGAGACAATCAAGGCCGTGCTGCAACAGACGGCGAAACAAGACCAGTACACCGGCGCCCTAGCCGCGCCGGATAATTTATGGGGCGCCGGCAAAATCGATGCGCTTGCTGCAGTGGCGAAAGTCCTTAATGTTACGCTCGCGACCGCCAGGCGCCCGGCCTTGCGGGAACCGTCACCGGCATATATTTCGACCTCGGGCAACGTCCTTATCATACGGCG
>JAQUMP010000324.1 GCA_028718065.1 Chitinivibrionales bacterium
AACGGCTACGACCACCTGGCCGGTATTGCGGCATCTCGGTACGGCATTTTTCTTGACCTTGAATCGGGTATGGGCGTCAACGGATCGAGCGTTAAGACGGCGGCCGGGTACGCGCTCGATATATTCCAATCGCTGCGGGGCGGCGCGGGAGTTTCGTATTATGTTTTTAAATTAAAACCGAACCCAACGCAGGAAAACTCGATTACGACGCGGGCTTATCTTAATTGGAGCATTCCGAGCATCGGCATTATGATCGCCCCCGAAATCCAGGTTTTATCGAATGAATATTACCGCAACGACGTTCGGTTTTTATTGAATGCCCAATATCAATTTCTTTCCTTTTGGAAATCATAATGCGATCCGAACCGCTTATAATTTTTTGCGCGTTTTCGCTTGCCTTCGGCGCCGCGGGCGCGCCCGATACGCTCAAGTTCTCGCACAAGACGCACCTGCAGGACATCGGCGCGCAGTGCGCCGATTGCCATGTTTCCCTCTCCGACAAGGGCAAACCCGCCAAAGCCCCCATTGTTGCCGAGGAAGCCTGTAAAAAATGTCACGACAACAAGACCGCATCCTTTGAGTGCAAAATTTGCCACACCAATTCCGAAAATGTAAAGCCGCCCGCGCCCCGGCAACTCAAGACGCTCTTTTCTCATGCGCAGCACCTGGATTCTTCCAAAACCTGCACGCCCTGCCACACGGGGCTGGAAGCAGCGGCAAAAGCGACCAAAAAGAATTTTCCCCTTATGGCAACCTGCCGGACCTGTCATGATAATCGCAAGGCGCCGGGCGCCTGCGCGGTATGTCATAAAGATTTGTCGGCAATTAAGCCCGCAACCCATGATGGTCAATGGCTCTATCGCGGCGGTCACGGCGACCAGGCGCGCTTGCCCATGGCCCAGTGCGTTACATGCCATGAAAATTCATACTGCAATCGTTGTCATCAGGGAAACACTCCCGTTAAAATCCATTCGCCCGGCTACGAATTCGAGCATGGTTTTGACGTAAAGCGAAAAGAGCTCGATTGTACCGTATGCCACCAAACAGCGCGCTTCTGCAGCCGCTGTCATGAGGGTAAACGATGAGCTCTCAAAAAATCCTGCCGCTTATAATTGCAGCGACCCTGTTCGCGGGGTGCTCGCAACTTAATGATACCTTAAGCCCGGTCGGCGCCGATAAGTGTCGCGCTTGTCATGCACTTCCTCCGGCCGATGCCGTGCATTCGGCCCACGTCGACAGCATGCATTATGCGTGCGATTTGTGCCATCCCGGCGTCAACGATAGTTTGCTTTCGCTTGCCAATGGGCACGGCAGGGGTGTGGTGCAAGTGCATATCGAAAAGGCCTTCGATTCCGCCGGCGCTTCCTATTACGATCCGGCTAAAAAAACGTGCAACCTTATTTATTGCCACGGCAATTTCCTTCCCAAGGATTCGGGAATTGTGAGCGTAGCGGATACTCTTAAAAATTGCTCTTTTTGCCACCCGACGCCTCCGGTTGACAGAATGCACACTACGCACCGGGATACCGCCGGCTACGCCTGCGATCTTTGCCACGCCGGCGCCGCGGATTCCCAACTAACGGCGGCGGCAAAAATCAACCATATTAATGGGCGCGTGGATGTTCATATCGCCAGGGCCTTTGATTCAACCGGCATTTCCTATTATAATCCCGCAAAGAAAACCTGCAATCTTAACTATTGTCACGGCCGTTCCCTTCCGGGCGGTGATTCGGGCATGGTAAAAATTACCGATACGGCCAAGGGATGCGGCTTTTGCCATGCGACCCCTCCGGTTGACAGAATGCATACAACCCACCGTGACACCATGCATTATACCTGCGATTTGTGCCATCCCGGCGCCGATACCGCCAAACTTACCGGGATTGCCAAAACCAATCATATTAACGGCGTGGTGGATGTGCATATCGCCAAAACATACGATTCCCTCGGGGTCACTTATTTTGACCCGGTAAGGAAAACCTGCAACCTGGCGTATTGTCACGGCGCGTTTCTGCCGGGCGACTCCGGCATTGTCAAGGTTACCGATACGGCCACCGGTTGCGGATTCTGTCATGATCTTGCCAAGCTGCGGCTGGTTGCCCATCATGTCGATACGCTGATTTCGCTTCCAATCTTTAATAAATGTTTTTTGTGCCATTCCGGTTATAATTTAGCGACCAAAACGGTGAACGATTCCCTGCATATCAACGGCCGCGTCGATATCGCCGGTTGTGACCAATGCCATGAAAACCGAACATGGCCGGGGAAGTGAAGTGCGTGAGGCGCGTACCGATCCAACTCATCTTTATCGGATAACGGCGCTGGCGTTCGTTGCGCTCCTCGCCGCGTTTGCCGGAAGTTCCCGCGCCGGGAACGGCCAGAACGCCCAAGCCTGTTTTGAATGCCACGCCGACCGCAGCCTCGTTTCCGATGCACGCCCCGGCAAATCGCTCTTTGTTGACAAAAGCATCTACGATCATTCCGCCCACGCCAAGCTTACCTGCGTGCAGTGCCATGCCGACGCCGACGTCGCCGATTTTCCGCACCCGTCCAAGCTAAAAGCGGTCCAGTGCGCCTTGTGCCACGCCACCGAGGCTAAGGAATACGCCATCAGCCGCCACGCCGAAACGGCCCAGAAGCCCGATCTTCCCGGCGCGACCTGCACGGTTTGCCACGGCAAGCACGATATTCTGCCGGCGGCAGATGCGCGTTCTCCCTCTAATGCCATGAACATTCCCAAAACCTGCGGCAAATGTCACAACGAAGAGGGCCGCGTGCCTATGGCGGACGGGACAATGTCCGACGTGTCGTTTACAGATGCTATTCATGCGCGCGGCCTGCGCGAGCGCGGCATCAAGGTGACGGCGGTCTGCACCAGTTGTCACGGCGCGCACGCCGTGCTGCGTTACAGCGACCAGCGCTCCTCTATAAGCCGCGAGAACAGCGCCGCCACCTGCCGCAAATGCCACACCAACCTGGAAGCAATTCATACCAAGGTCATTCAAAAGGGCCTGTGGCGCGCGCGGGGAACCTCGTTTCCCGTTTGCGTTGACTGCCACGACCCCCACAAAGGCTTCGAACACGCGCTTTCCCGCACCGGCTTTAGCGACCGTTCCTGCATGAAATGCCACGTCGATTCCGCCATAGCGTCCGTAAAGGGTGGCGCGTGGCCGCACCTGGTGAGCGGCGCCGATCTGCTTGGTTCCGCGCATAAAAACGTGCCCTGCGTGCAGTGCCACGTGGACGTGTCTAAAAATCGCTCGCCGGTGTGCGCCGGTTCCGAGCGCGTCAATTGCGCCTCGTGCCACTCCGCGGTCGCGGAAAGCTACCAGGGAGGGATCCACGGCGTTTTGCACGCACAGGGCGATCACGACGCGCCCAGTTGCGTCGGGTGTCATGGCGATCACGCCATTCAATCCAAGGGCGCGGATAATTCTCCCATCGGACGGCTCAATTCGCCCGCATTATGCGGCCGCTGCCACAAGGCCGGTAAAACGGCGGAAAAACGCAACAGCAAAAATTCCGGGATGTGGGAAAAATATTCGGACAGCGTCCACGGCAAAGGTTTGCAAAAGAGCGGCCTGATGGTCACCGCCATCTGCGTGGATTGCCATACGGCCCACGGCGAACGTCCGGGCAGCGACAGCGCCTCGAGCGTAAACAAGGCCAACATCGCGGCCACCTGCGCGCATTGTCATCAGGGAATTTTGGAGGCCCTTAACCGCGGCGTGCATAGCCCGCTGGTTACTAAAACCCAAAAGCCTTTGCCGGTGTGCAGCGACTGCCACCCGGCGCACGATATCCGGCAGGTAAGCGGCAATGCCTTTCGTCAAGAAACCATGGCGCAATGCGGCCGCTGCCATACCGAGGTCGCCAAAACTTATTTCGAGACGTACCACGGAAAAAGCTCCCGTCTTGGCTCCACACGGACGGCTAAATGTTCGGATTGCCACGGCGCCCACGAAATTTACCGCCCCGGCGATCCGCGCTCGCCCCTGAGCGCGGCCAACATCGTGACAACCTGCAAAAAATGCCACCCGCAATCCAATAACGGTTTTGCGGGGTATCGCGCGCATGCCTCCCACAATAATCGGGCAAAATACCCCCTTATCTTCTTTACATTCTGGAGCATGAATTGCCTGCTTATCGGCACGATGGGCTTTTTCGGCCTGCATACGCTGCTATGGTTCCCGCGCTCGCTGCGGCAACGTTTACGCGAACAAAAAAAATCACACGCCGGTCCCCAGCAATGGGTACGCAGGTTTTCGCCCTTTTACCGTATTCTGCATATATGCGTTATAATCAGTTTCCTGGCGCTCGCTCTTACGGGCATGATCATAAAATTCTCCTACGAAAAATGGGCGATCGTGCTTTCGCAGATCCTTGGAGGGACCGAAGTAACGCGCGTGATCCATCGCGTGGCTGCCCTTATCACCTTTGGCTACTTTGGTTTTCATATCGGGGAAATGATCGTGCGGCTGCGGCGCGAAAAGATTAATATCTGGGATTTTCTTTTTTTGCGGGAAAGCATGATTCCCACCATGCGTGACGTGCGGGAGTTTGTGCAGACGGTAAAATGGTTCTGGGGAAAGGGCCCGCGGCCGACTTACGGCAAGTGGACCTATTGGGAAAAATTCGACTACTTTGCCGTTTTTTGGGGTGTTGCGATTATCGGGTCTACGGGACTGGTGCTCTGGTTCCCGGAATTCTTTACCAGGATTTTCCCGGGATGGATCATTAACATCGCCATGGTCATCCATAGCGACGAGGCGCTTTTGGCCGTCGGTTTTATTTTTACGATCCATTTCTTTAACACCCATTTTCGCCCGGAAAAGTTCCCCATGGACACCGTGATCTTTAGCGGCAAGGTCCCGCTCGATGTGT
>JAQUMP010000325.1 GCA_028718065.1 Chitinivibrionales bacterium
AATTCGACCCCTATCTTGGCGCGGACCTTGGGGCCGTTATAACACTTAACAAATGGCATCAACCGATTTACGCCGACCCTACCCTAAATTACGACCAGCGCGCCTCCGCTCCCGGGCCGACCAAGACCCATATTCTTGCGCAGGCGCTCCTTGGTGCGCGCTATTATTTTACCCCACAAATCAACGGCTCTTTTGAGTTCGGGCCCGGCTTGAGCGGTCTGGGTTGGTTTAATGTGGGTGTCGGATATAAGTTTTAAAGGTTTGGTCAGGGTATCCATTTTTTGCGAGCGCCAATCTATTCCTTCATATTCCATAACATCAGATTGCGAAACCGTAGGGGCACGTTGCAACGTGCCCCTACTAAAGCATTGGTATTTATAATATTGCAATGTGATGGTATGTGATGGAATTATTCCGTTGACTTTTAACTATATTGGGGTTATATTATTAGCATTAAAAAATAATACTCAGATATCTTAATAAAATTCTCCCCGTATGAATAATCATTTTGTTCCGATATATAAAAGGCTCTTTGAAAAATATCGCGACATGATTTTAAATCACCAGCTTGCGGCGGGTGACAGAATTGATTCGATCAACGAAATTCAAAAAATCCATAATGTCTCCCGCGAAACGGCCAAAATCGTATTAAAACTTCTCGCGTCGGACGGTTACATCGTTCAGCATCCGGGTAAAGGTTCGTTCGTTGCCGATCTGCGGCCGCGGGAAAAAATATGGGGCATTATTTTGCCCTTTTATTCGGCGCAATACGAGGCCCTTTTTCAACACATCTTAAATCGCGCCGCAACGCTCGACCGTGAATTGCGCCTGTTTGTGGATAACAATTCCTGGGAAGAAGAGATTCGGCTCGTGGGTAAATTGATCGGCGAAGCGTGCGAAGCCGTGATCGTGGTGCCCACGCTTGACGAATCAAAAACAGCCGAATTTTATCGCCGGCTCAGTCCGCGCGAATCGTTCGTGATCCTGGCCGACCATACCATGGCCGGTTCGTTTTTCAGTTATGTGGTGCAGAGTTACGATCTGGGCCTGCGGCGCGCCTTGGAGTATCTTCTTGACAAATGCAATGGAACGGTCGCCTTCGTGCGCAACATTACCGGCATGGGCCGCAATCTGGTCCAGGAACTCATGGAGGGAACGTATATCGAAATCATGGAAAGCGAGCGCCCCCGGCGCCAGCAATGCATCTTAGACCGGCTTTCGTCCATTAATGCCGACGTTGTGCGAAAGCAAAATATCCAGGGACTTTTCTGCTGCGACGACGGCGATGCCCTGCGCATTACCGGCAGGCTGCGGGAGCAGGGGATTAGCATGGGGACGGATTTGCATCTGGTAAGCTACGGCAATACCGAATTTGCGCGCTTTATGACGCCGTCGATTACGTCTATCGATCCGCACCCCGAGGCCATGGCCCAAAAAATCGTCGCGATTATTCAAGACCATTTAAGCGGCGGGCGCACGGACATGAGCCAGTATGTAATGGGGCCTGAATTAGTGGTCAGGGACACGTAAGACGAATCTTCCTCGCCCCCTAAATCCCCCGCAGGGGGACTTAGCTTGAGTTTTTTTTCTCTGAATCCCCCCTTCGGGGGGAATTTAAGGGGGGCGAGATTTACTTGGCAAGAATGGGGATTTACAAAATAACTTGAAAATAAATCTTTCTTAACATTCAACAGGAGGCAGTTTACATGAGTGAGTTACTTTCCAAAATCGCCGGATGTGTCGAGCGCGGCAAAATCAATGCAACTTCGCCCTATCCGCCCGACCTTAAAGGCCAGGAAGGCGCCGACGAGCTTACGCAGAAAGCGCTCAAGGAAAATATCGCTCCGCAGCAAATTCTTTCCGAAGGGCTCGTTATCGGCATGCGCAATATCGGCGTAAAATTCCGGGACAATAAAGTATTCGTGCCCGATGTGCTCATGGCCGCCAAAGCCATGAATGCGGGCATGAAGCACCTGAAACCATTTTTCCTCTCCGGCGCGGTGCAGCGCAAAGGTAAATTTATCATCGGCACGGTCGCCGGCGATCTGCATGATATAGGCAAAAATTTAGTTAGTATGATTATTGAAGGCGCAGGTTTTGAAGTTATCGATCTCGGCGTGGATGTTCCCACGGAAAAATTCATCAAGGCGGTGCAGGAGCATCCCACGGCATTTTTAGGGCTTTCGGCGCTGCTCACCACCACCATGATAAACATGGAAAAAACCGTCAAGGCCGTCAAGGCCGCGGCTCCCGCGACCAAGGTGCTGGTCGGCGGCGCACCGCTCACGCAGGAATTCGCCACCCAGATCGGCGCCGACAGCTATTCGGCCGACCCGCAGGGCGCGGTCGATTTTCTGAATAAGGCGGCATAACCTCACCCCTTCACTCCCGCCCCTTTTCCCCTCTCCGAATCGGAGAGGGGCCAGGGGAGAGATTAAAACAACAAGTATAAATGCAAAGGTTTTCGCATGATCTCTATTTGTCAAGAAATAGCCCGTGGTCGCATCCTGGTTTCCGACGGCGCCTGGGGCACCTTTCTCCAGCAAAAAGGCCTGCAATCGCAGGAATGCCCGGAAACCTGGTGTCTGACCCACCGGGCCGATGGTCTTGACATAGCGAAAAGTTATATCGAGGCCGGCGCGGACATGGTAGAAACCAACAGCTTTGGCGCCAACCGCATCAAGCTCGCCCAATACGGCCTGGAGTCCTCGGCCGTGGAGCTTAACATGGCCGCGGCCGCGATTTCGCGCGAGGCGGCCGGCAGCGACCATTATGTAATCGCCTCCATGGGGCCCACCGGAAAAATTCTGATGATGGGGGAGGTGAGCGAGGCGGCGGTGTACGACGCCTATGCCGAGCAGGCCGCGGCGCTGTGCAAGGGCGGGGCCGACGGATTATGCATCGAAACCATGTCGGCGCTTGACGAAAGCGAAATCGCCGTCCGGGCCGCCAGGCAAAATTCCACCTGCGCGGTGATCTGCACCTTTACTTTCCAGAAAACCATCGACGGCCAATACCGCACCATGATGGGCGTTTCGCCCGCGGAAATGGCCGCGGCGCTCGGCGCGGCCGGAGCCGATATTATCGGCACGAATTGCGGTAACGGCATTGAAGGCATGATCCCCATTGTAAATGAATTGCGCGCCGCCGCGCCGGAGCGGCCGATTCTGGTGCATGCCAATGCCGGTCTGCCGGTGCTCAAGGGCACGACCGTGACGTATCCGGAATCCCCGGAAATGATGGCCGGTAACATCGCGCTTCTGGTGGCGGCCGGGGCCGCCATTATCGGCGGCTGCTGCGGCACTACCCCGGCGCACATCCGCGCCATGGCGCAGGCCGTCAAGAAAATGCGCCGGTAGGCGGCGCATGCAGGGCCCTTTTTCCCTAGCCATTTCCTACGGTCTTTTAAGCGTCGCGTACATTCTGCTCTGGCTGCCGCTTAAATCATTCTGTTTTCGTCAATATAATATCGTTGCCGTGCTGGCGAGCCTGATGGCCCTTTTTTACGGCGTGCTCTTTGGGTTCCTGGGTTTTGCCGGGCTTGGTTTGCTGCTGCTGTTCGGGTGCGCCTGCTTTTGTGTGGTTCCTCCGCGGTCGATCATGCTCCGCGTTATTGCAGCGTGCGCCGTTTTTTTTCTGGCGGCTGCGTTTTTAGGGCATGTCTTGCCCGGATTTCCGGCCGTTTCCCTTTTTGCAAGTATACGGACAGTGGGGAACGGCGCAATGTTCTCCTATGACAAGGCCGCCGCCGGCTTTTTTATAGTGGCCTTCGGCGGCGATTTGCTGCGGGAGGCGTCCGCCTGGAAGGTCCTGGCGAGGGGTGCGGGTTTAACCGCGGCCGTTACAATTTTCCTGGTGGTCTTTTTAACCTGGGCAACGGGTTTGGGCGGTTTTGCCCCGCACTGGACGCCCCGGCTTATTCCGTGGGCATGGTCCAATCTTTTTTTTGTTTGCATTCCCGAAGAAGCTTTTTTCCGCGGCCTTGTGCAAAAGTATCTTGCGAATTTGGCGATTCGTTTTAATGGCGCCGGCTGGATCGGCGTTCTTATTGCGGGCTTGGTCTTTGGCTTGACGCATGGGGATGGAGGGATTAAATCGATTGCCATCGCCACGGTCGCGGGATGCGGTTATGGCATTTTGTATCAGCGCACCCGCGCGATCGAAAGCAGTATTGTCACCCATTTTGTTGTAAATGCCGCTTCTGTTTTTTTATTTGCTTAAACCACTTCAAGATCGTCCCGGCTGCCGAGCGTGGGAAAAGCGGCATGCGGTTCGGCCTGATACCAATAGGCGACCGAGGCAATATCGTCTTGTAAAGGTAAAAACCGGCCTTCACCGCGCCAGCCGATGGCCTGCATGGTGATTTTGAGGCCTTTCTGAAACCGGATGGGATCCAAAACATGAAAGCGGTAAAGCCCGTGGCGGCGGCCGGGTGTGCCGTCGCAAGGTCCGAGCGGATAGCCTAAAAAGGGCGCGGAGTAATTCTGACCGAAGCACCAAGCCCCGCCGAAATAGTCTTCGGTGCCGGTGCCGCAGATCGTGGGAAAATCCCGGTCGCCGTCGATGAAGGCCTTGAACTCCCCCTCGCCCCACCAGCCGGAACTGTTTTGCTGCCACGCCATGTATACGCCTACATACTGGCCTTTGCCCTTGACATTATCGAGTATTACGTAATCGTCCTTGTATTTAAGGGGATTTACGCGGCGGAACTGCGCGTGAAAATAGGCGTCGTCGTTTTCAACGTTCGTGAGCGCGTAACTAATGGCGTAATAGAAGTGGGGAGCGTCTTGGGGCGCGCGGTTCTGGATGGTGATTTTTGCATGTTTACGGAACGGCATGGGAAAGTAGCAGTTAAAAGCGCCCGCGGGGTTCACGTTGATGGGC
>JAQUMP010000326.1 GCA_028718065.1 Chitinivibrionales bacterium
TCCAATTCCGCATCGATGCTGGCAGCCGCCGAGGAAGTGCCGATATTGGCATTTATTTTAACGCGTGTTAGTCCGCCGAGCGCCAGCGGTTTAATGCGGCGGTTTTTATTGCGCACTAAAACGGCCGTGCCATCGGCAATTGCCGCGCGCAGAATTTCGGGGTTTAACGATTCTTCGGCGGCAGCGGCGCGCACTTCGTCGGAGATAATGCCTTGTTGGGCACGTTTCATTCGGGTAGGGGCAATCATGAAAAAAAATTCCTTTTTGCCGTAAAATCTCGCCCCCTAAATCCCCCGAAGGGGGACTTAATTTGATTTTATCGTAAATCCCCCCTACGGGGGGACGAAAGGGGGGCGCGTAACGTAAATCAATAAAATATAGTTCCTGCGCTTGCAAATTTCTCCGGGAACAAACGCTTTACTTACTGGTTCTTGAGCGTAGCGATAAAGGGATAAAGCTTGTCGCGGCTGGCCGGGTTATGAAAAAGTTTGCGCAGAGAACGATCGCGGATCAGGCGCACGCGTTCACGGGTGAGCTTGAGCTCCTGGCCGATTTCATCGAGGGTAAACTGGCGCGAAAAATTAAGGCCGTAATACATGCGCAGAATGCGTTCCTCGCGCGCGGTGATATTCTGCATCACCGAATCCAGGATGTTGCCCAACTCCTTGCGTTCGCTCTCTTCGTCCTGGTCTGGCCCATGCCCCAGTACGTCTTGCAGGGTTTTGGTGGAATCTTCGTCGCCGGAGCCCATGCCGATCGGGGCATCCATGGAAATACCCTTGAGTTTTTCCCTTATGTCAATTATGTCCTGTTTGTAATCCCGGAATTCTTCCTGCGAAGCGGTGCTTTCAAAGTCGCCCGCATTGGCATCCATGGCCTTTTTAAAACGGTTCAGCAACGCCATTTTGTTCGGCGGGATCCGGATGGTGCCGGCTTGATCGTAGAGGGCCTTCTGAATTGATTGCCGGATCCACCAGACCCCATAGGAAATAAATTTAACCTGCATGTTTAAATCGAAACGCTGCGCCGCCTTGAGCAGACCCAGATTGCCTTCGTTAATAAGCTCAAGATAATTAAGGCCGTGGCCCCGGTATCGCCGGGCCACGCTCACCACGAAACGCAGATTGCTGGTGATAAGCTGCGTGATCGCTTTCTTATCATTTTGCTGCACAAGGGCGACCAAGGTCCGCTCTTCCTCGTCGCTGAGGAGCTTAAAGCGGTTGATGTCCTTAAAGTACAATGCTTCGGTTTTGGCACTCATAATTTAAATAATCGAGCAAACCGGTTAATCGCTTTAATTCGGACACTCAAAATTTCCCACAGGCCTAAAATTAACATAACGCCAAACCGCTAACCAATAAGATTTTTAGACGGCTGGCTGATAACCACGATGTTGGAATCGCTCACAAAGAAGCGCTTGCGATCCTCCTCCAGATTAAACCCTATTCTCTCTCCCGGTGCGATTTTAATGCCGCGGTCGATAATGGCCCGCCGGACATGGGCTCTTTCTCCTATGTCAACATCGGGGAAAATGATCGAATCCTCCACTTCCACGAAACTGTGCAGCCGAACGCCGCGCGAAAGCACGGAACGGATAACGTGACCGCCGCTGATAATGCAGCCGCCGCAAACGATGGAATCAATGGCATCGCCCTTGCGTTTTTCGCTCCCCTCCCCCGAAAAAACGAATTTTGCCGGGGCCGACTGGCCCGAAGCGGTGCGGATCGGCCAGCCCTCGTTATACAGGTTGATATCGGGCATAACGTTACGCAGGGTCATGTTGGCCTCATAATATTCGTCGAGGCTCCCCACGTCTTTCCAATAAACGGCCTGCAGCGGCGATTCGCCGGGGATGCGGTTGTTGGTAAAATCGTATACGTAAACCGGAAAATCTTTGTAAAGCACCGGGAAAATATCTTTGCCGAAATCGTGCGACGAGGCCGTGAGCGAAGCGTCTTTGAATAATTCACGCACTAAAAAATTCTTGTTGAACAGGTAATTGCCCATGGAAACAAGCGCCAGATTGGGCAGGCCCGGAATGCATTTGGGATGCTCCGGTTTTTCCTCGAACCCGATCATACGGTAACTTGAATCCACCTCGATCACGCCGTACAGGCTGGCGGTTTCGATCGGCTTGGGGATCGCGGCGACCGAGGCCACGGCGCCCGCCTGGCGATGAAAATCGAGCATCTGGGAAATATCCATTTTGTAAATATGATCGCCGCCGAACACGGCCAGGTAGTCGGGGTTTTCGTCTTCGATAAGATTGATATTCTGGAAAATGGCGTCGGCCGTACCGCGATACCAACTGCGGCCGGTGCGCATCTGGGCCGGGACCGGATCGATATACTGGCCGAGCATGCGATTTAAATTCCAGCCGGAAGTGATATGCTTGATGAGCGAATCGGCCTTAAACTGGGTCAGGACCTTTATTTTAAAAATACCTGAATTAAGCAGATTGTTTAAAACAAAGTCGATAATGCGGTATTTGCCGCCAAAATAGACGGCCGGTTTGGCGCGATCCATGGTTAAAGGGTGCAGGCGCGAGCCTTCGCCGCCTGCCATGACCATAGCCAATACATTCGGATAACCAAGTGCGGAGCGTTGCGGCATACAAAAATCATCCGGCCAAAAGGCCATTAAGAGTTATTTTTTTTTGGAACAATGCGTTTAAACGATATTTTGTTTGAAAATACTTATTATTAATTATATCATGCAATTACTTTAATGAACAAGAAATGTGATAAACGGTATTTCTTATCGACGAATTGTTTTTGGTTAAAAGAATAAATAACATATTTTATTGGTTATTTTCTCGCTGAAACAAAAGTAAACACTTTCGCCACAGAGGAGTCCGTACCAATGGCACAGGAAACGATTCTAACCAACTTTAAGCTTAAGGGCCGGGAAATCCTTTCGTCCTACGCAAACTTTACGCTCGAAGGCGAAATGAGCGCGCGCGTTTTGCGCGGCAAGGAGAGCTGGACGATTTGCGAGCGCAACGGCATTGCCAAAGGCACTTCCGACGGCGAAAACGAGGCGATTTACATTGATAACGATAAGGCCATCGCCTCCATCCAAAAAAACATCGCGCCCCTGCTGCCGAAAAAAATCGTCATCAAAACGCCGGCCGATATCCTGAAGGCCTGCGAAGAATTCGATTGTAAATTAGTGCAGGGCGCCGGTCCCAATAAAAAAGTATGGGGCGGCAATGCCTGTCTCGCTTCGTCAACGGTATTTTTCCAGACCCTGCTCAAAGCCAGCGGCTTTAAGGCCTGGCAGGTGCTCGCACCCAAAGGCATGAAAAGCTTTACACTGCCCAACGTTGCGTTTAACATGGTGTGCGGCGGCGAGCATGTCCCGGGCACCAAACAGGACATTCAGGAAATGTTTTTCTTTGTGATGAACGCCAAGTCCGCCAAGGAGGTTTTTGCCACCGGCACCAAGTTTTTCCGCCAGTTCGAAAAAAACCTGGTGCGCGACGGCCTGCCCACCGGCACGGCCAAGGAGCGCGGTTTTGTTTTTCCGGTCAAGGACAATTTTGAAGGCTTAAGCCGCATCAAGGAGTGCGCCGGCCAATTGGGACTTTCCGAAAAAGATTATGCGATCGGCACGGACAACGCCTTCTCCGAAATCCAGAAAGGCGAGGAGCTGCGCGGCAGCGGCATGTACGACATGCGCTTTTCGGGCCTGGGCCGCAAAACGCGCGAAGAACTGATAGAGTTCGATTATTCCGTTGTGTCAAGCGCATCCAATTTTGTTACCATGGAAGATCCGGGTTCGGAGACCGACGTGGAGGCCCATAAACTCATGAACGCCAAATACGGCGACCGGGTGCAGATCGTTATCGACGACGCCGCGGTGACCCAGTTGCGCTTTATTATCCCGTTTCTGGCGGCCAAAGAACGCAAGGATCGCGCCGGAAATTCCGTGCTCATAAAACTCAACCAGGCCGGAACGTTTACCGAAACGCGGCTTGCAACGGAAGTCGTTCTGGGCATCGCCGATTGCGCCGTGGTGGAAAAATTTTTGGTTGCGCGAAATGATTTGCAAAAAATTCTGGGTGAGCTTGCCGGGCTCGGTGTCCCTTCGCTTACCCAGGCGCTTGCCAATATCAAGAAGGGCGGGTTCTCGGCGTTCTTTTCGCACCGGTCAACCGAGGGCTCGTCGGAATTTTTGCCCTACATGCCGCTCCTGTACGGCGGCGTAAGCGGGCGGCTCTGGTTCAAGGCGGGCGCGCCCAACGGCGAGCGCAACCTGCAAAACTATAACCCGCTCATTCGCGCCGAGGAAGAAATGCGCGAAGCCGGGATCAAAACCGTGGTCGCGGGTTTTAAGGGATTGCCGGCCGGAATTAAAATCCCGGCAATCGCGGGATAACTATTCTGTTTTTTAAGGAGCTTTCAGTATGCTTAAAGTCGGGTTTGTGGGTTGGCGCGGCATGGTGGGGTCCGTTCTCATGGAACGTATGCTGGCCGAAAAAGATTTTAAAGGGTTCGAGCCGTTCTTTTTCTCGACTTCCAACATCGGCGGCGCGGCGCCCGCGATCGGCATGGATGCGCCCAAACTTTTGGACGCGCGCGACGCCAAAATGATGGCGCAGCTCGATATTATTGTCACTTGTCAAGGCGGCGATTATACCAACGAAATGCACCCGACTCTGCTAAAAAGCGGCTGGCGGGGCTATTGGCTCGACGCGGCCTCGGCCCTGCGCATGCAATCCGAAAGCATTATCGTGCTGGACCCGGTAAACATCAGCGTCATTAAAAAAGGGCTTAGCAGCGGGATTAAAACATTCGTCGGCAGCAACTGCACCGTTGCCGTAATGCTTATGGGGCTGACCGGGCTTTTTAAAAATAAGCT
>JAQUMP010000327.1 GCA_028718065.1 Chitinivibrionales bacterium
ACAACTCAAGCTTATGGATACGCTTTATCAGGCCGGCATGCGGCCCGACAGCGATTCGTATCAGTTGCACGATTTAAAACTTAAATACGGCAAGCACCGGTTGGAAGATCTTACTTCTTTACCGCCGGCATAACCGGGGCAACCGGCACGCCGCCCTGCGGCTTAAGGGCCTGAGCCGATGGCATGGCCGGAGCGAAAGCCGTATCGGTATACTTGATGGTCGCCAGAGTTTTTAAACTGTCGACATAGTGGCGCACAAATTGCCCGCGTTGCTGATATTCAAGCGACATGCGAATGCGGTCTTTAACATCCTCGAATTTTGCCGGCGCCGCCGCTTCCTCGCCGGTCTTTTTTACGATATGAAAACCGATATCGGATTTCACAATCGGGCTGACTTCATTTAATTTTTGGTTCAACACGGCCGTTTCAAAAGGGCCCTTCATGTCGCCCTGGTTAAACCAGCCCAGGTCTCCGCCGTTTTTAGCTGAGGCGGGATCAGCCGAATATTTCTTGGCAAGCGCGACAAAATTTCCCCCGGTTTTCACCTGGGTCAAAACGCCTTCGGCCTGCTTGCGGATCTTTTCTTTTTGCTCGGGCGTGGCCGTTTTGGGCACGATAAAAAGGATATGGCTGGCGCGCAGTCTTTTGCCTTTTATAAACATGCTCGGATTGGCGTCGTAGTAGGCCTTGCATTGGACCGGCGTAATCGAATCCACCTTCGCCAGGAGCGTTTTCATGAGCGAATCCAGCATGAGGCCCTGGCGGATATCTTTGCGCACGTCATCTAAAGACTTGCCGGAATTAACGAGCTCTTTCTGAAAGGTAGCTTCGTCGGGGAACCGCGCGTGAATGCGGGCAAGCGTCGCCCCTATTGCACCTGAATCGGCGCTGATCTTACGCCGGGCGGCTTCCTGGAGCAGGAGCTCGTTTGCCACCAATTGCTGGGTAACGTCTTTGCGGAGTCCGGCGGTCATATCGCCGAGCGCCTTTTCCGGCTGCATGCGCATCATGTTCTGGCGGACCATTTCCGCCATTTTTTCCACATCGCCCCGTTTGATCCAGGTACCATTGACATTTGCGACAGCATCTTTGGGGGTGTTCATGCTGCTGCACATGAATAATAAACAGGCCAGACACAATACCGTGCGTTTCATGATTTTTTCCTTTGGAAAGAATGTTTTGATACGCAAAAAAAGACGGGAATGACTAAAATAACTTGGAGAAACCGGTAATCCAAATAAATAATCCTTAAGAGAACCTCTAAAAATTCGCTTTTAGCTTCGGTCGGCGGAAATGTCGCCGCAAGCGGCACCAAAAAAAAACCCGGTCTACAAAGTAAACCGGGTTGTAATGATTATGAAAATCAAACCAACTATTTAGAATCCCAGGGAAACGCCGAGGCTGCCGAACAAATTGCCGACGCCGGTATTTCCGCTAATCAAGTAGGGTCCGCTCGCAAGCATGGTCTTGCTTAATTCGCCGTCTATTGCGAAATTATCTTTTTTCCAGCGCAGACCCAAGGCAACCGTCGCGTTGTTCGATGTTACATCGGAAGAACCGGTCTTGGCCGAGGCATGGGTTTTGGAATTAACAAGCAACATATCGAGAAGATTTGCCGAAGCTCCAAGTTGGGTTTCGAATCCGTGGCCGAGCTGTTTTTGAAAAGAAACATTCGGGCGAATATAAAAATCAAAAGTCGTGCTGCTTTTAACGGAAGCAAGCGCTACGTTCGGCGTATCCAGCCCGTTGGTGTAAAAAGCCGTCATGATTCCAACTTTCCCGCCCAGGAAAACCGCAAAATCTTCGGATTGCGATATCGGCGTCCCGCAGGACCCTGAAATTCCGATTCCGAAGGTATTGTCTTTAATCGTCTTGGCATCGCCATCGCTTGCGGAGGCATCAAAAACATTGAGCAGGGCGCCAAATGCCATGCTCCCCTGGCCTGAACCCGGTTTTAACAATCCAACATTAATATTGAAACGAGTGTGGGTGCTATCGGCAGTAACGGTCGTAGATGCTCCACCGGCCGGCGTGGAAGTGTTTTCGCTGTGGTATGAACTATCGGCCGGAGAGGCAAAATAATAAGAGAGATCGCCATAAAGATGAGCAAAACCTAAATTGAAGCTGCCGAACAGGCCGATGCCGTCACCGGCGGCCGTAAGACTGGTATTTCCTTTTGTCACCGGATCGGCGTTTGAGGCGGATTCGTCGGACAACCCATGTTTATTCAAATTATAAAGCAACCCCGCGCCAAAAACATTACTCACCGCAAGTCCGGCCTTTACCCGCAGCCTATCGGCATTATTGTCGATGTCGCCGAGCCAGTTAAATCCGATTGATTTAAAAGTGAGGCAGGCGTTGTTGTTTACATCTAAGCCGTAACCGGCCACGAACTGATTATCTCCGATAAGGTGCGGAATTAACATGTAATCGGACGTGGTTAGATCTGCGGCGACATTCCCCTGCATGATTCCCGACTGCATTATAGTATTGTAGACCGGCGAACGCACTGCCGCCGGTTGCGCCATCAGCGAAACCATTGGAACCATCACCAAACCCAAGGCAAAAAGTTTTTTGAAAGACATGAACCAACCCTCCTTGATAAAGTAGTAAAAGTTAAAATTGGTTTTCCGTGTTTTCCTGCGTATAAATATGATTATCAGCCGTAAATGATGTCAAACAATAATTTAACCGGCCGGCTGCCCGGGAGAAAAATTAACTTTTTTTTCGGCAAGATATTGAGTGGCTTGTTCGTAATAGGCGATTTGGTCATGGTCTAAAAGATGTTTTAAATGGGCGCGTATCGTGTTGGGACCTTGCTTTACAATATTCGCCATTACCGTGCGCTCATCGTAGGCCTGCGCCTGGCGCTTTACGATTGCGATGGCGCCCTCGGGACAGTGACCGAGACAGGCGCCAAGCCCGTCGCAGGTCGGGTCGCTTACCAGGCGCGCTTTGCCGTCGATGATCTGCAAGGCGCCTTCCGGGCAATTGGGAATGCATTTTCCGCAGCCGGAACATTTGCTTTCGTCAATTTCAATTATTATTCTTTCCATGATTACTGGGTTCTCCTTTTGTTCTGGATTAAATAAAATATTTTGGAAGGGGCTGCCGCCCCTTAGACCCTGTAATGAAAATGCTTATTGTAGTTAAAAGATAATGCCACGTTTATTTGACATTTAGTAATTTATTACGGGTAAACCGTTCTAAATGTTTTAACTATAACAAGCATTTTCATTAGGGGATATAAAGGGCGGAGCCCTTTCCAAATTATTTATTCTTAATCTTTAGAATCAAGAAATAATATTTTAATATCCATGCAAAAAATAAAAACAAAAGCACCCGGCAAAGATCAAAGTCCCGAATTTAATGTAAAAGCCTATTTGGACCACACCGAACTCTTCGGCCCGCTTTCCGACAAAAGCAAGGAATTGCTCGCGGAAATTGCAATACCTAAAATAATTGCAAAAAACCAAACGCTTTTTTCCGAAGGCGACAAGGGGTTTGCGCTTTATTTACTGGCCAACGGCAATATTCAGTTGAGCAAATCAGCCGGCGCCGTAAAAGACGCAATCATTAAAATCGTTCAGCCGGGCGAAGTCTTTGCCGAAGTCATTCTGTTTGAACGCAATACCTATCCGGTTTCGGCAATCGCCCTTAAAAAGAGCCTTTTATTCGTGCTGCTCCGGGAGGATTTTTTAAGACTGCTCGAGAATCCGTTCTTCCGCAATGATTTTATCGTGCTTCTTATCCGTAAACAGCGCTACCTGACGGAGCGCATCCGCTACCTTGCCGTCGACGATGTCACCGGGCGGCTGGCCTGCTTTCTAAAAGACCAGTATGGCGCGCGGCCCACGATACCCCCCAATATTTCCAAAAAGGACTTTGCCGCCGCCCTGGGCATTACGCCGGAAACCCTGTCGCGGGTATTGGCAAAACTTCACGGCAAAAAGCTCCTGACCTGGCAGGGTAATAAAATTACGATAAGCGATGCATTCCGGAAGTTGTACTGGGAATAAGATGCATGTATATTAATACAAAAGAGAGGGCCGGATGAATAAATATCTTTGGTTGCTGCCGGCTGTTTTAGTTCTTTGCTTGACTCCTCAAATCCGGGGCCAGGGCACAGAAACGCCGCTGATTCCGGGCAACGCACCCGATTCAATAGAAATTATCCCGCCGGAAAAATTAGCGCAGGTCAAGGAGCTCCTTGCCAGGGAAGGAATTGCGCTTTCCTCGACGGGACTCATCGGCATCGCCTTTAACCCGGCGGCCAAAGAGCATGCCTCCATAGAAGTCATTACCATCGACCAAAATTTTAACCCTGTAAAAACATCCTATAGCGTTTCCCCTGCCTTTTATGCAAATCTTACGGGCGGCGTTTCCGCCCCGCCGCCGGCGGCAGCGGCTTTTCCCGCGCCATCCGCATCAGTCAAGCAAACCGCCCTGTCCGCCAGGGAGTCACGGCAGACCGGGCGCACCTATTTTATCGTTTCCACGGCCCTGCGATCGCTCGGGGTTTATATTCCCGCCTACTCAACCCTGATTAACGACGGCAGAACCGTGGGCGGTCTTTCACTGCTTGCCTTCGGTGTTTCCCTCTACGGCTCTTTTCGATTTACTAAAAACATGGAATTGGGTTATGGCCGTGTAGCCATGATGAATTACGGCGGAGAATTGGGAACCGGCTATTCCTATCTCCTGTCTCGGTTCCTTTATGGCGCTGTTCGATACAAACCCGAACAAACCGGTCTTTACACCTACGAGATTTACGATAAAAATGGCCCGACAGGAAGAGATACTACGTTAAATGAAAGTAACCCTTCTTCAAAACCCGGCAAAAA
>JAQUMP010000328.1 GCA_028718065.1 Chitinivibrionales bacterium
TTTTTGAGCGCTCTCCACACCAATTAAATGTTGGGGAAAAAAAGAAAGCCGCGATTGCTTCGGTTTTGGCCATGGAAACCGAGGTGCTGCTGCTCGACGAACCCACGGCCGGGCTCGATCCGCAGACCATGCGCGACATCATTGCCGTGCTGTGCGAGGCGCACAAGGCGGGCAAGACCATCGTCATGGCTACGCACGATTTGCATATCGTTGAGGAAATCGCCGACGTCGTGCATGTTTTTGGTCCCCAAAAAAACATCGTGCGCAGCGGCACCCCCGAGGAAATCCTCACGGACAATGCCTTTTTACAGGCCTATAACCTGGTGCATATTCATGTCCACCGGCACTTTCATACCAGCCACGTGCATCCGCATGGCCATGCCGAGACGGAAGGAAAATGCGCGTGAAGAATTTAAAACAAATCCACGATCTGAACCATGATTAGAAGGATTGCCGGATTACCATGATAAATAATAAATTGACATATAAGACTACGCTTCTTGTGTTTATCGTATCTTCGCTTGTTTGTTCCAACCCCGCCCCCGCGCCGCGGGTGATCCTGTGCTCGTTTTATCCCATGTATATTATGACGCTCAATGTGGCCGATAATGTTCCCGGCGTAAAAGTCGTAACCATGACCAAGCCGCAGACCGGCTGCCTGCACGATTACCAGCTTACACCCCAAGACCTTACCACGCTTTCCACGGCGTGGGTCCTGGTGGTCAACGGCGGGGGCATGGAGTCCTTTATTGACAAAGCGGTCAAACAGCGGCCGCAGCTCATTATCGTGAATGCAAGCAAAGGAATCCCTTTAATCAAGGGCGGGGGCGACGAGGGCGACAATCCGCATGTGTGGGTCTCGCTTGACGGCGCCATGAAACAGGTTAAAAATATCGGCGACGGTTTGAGCGCCGCCGACCCCGGCAGTGCCGAAAAATACCACGCGAACGCGCAGGCCTATATCGCCAAACTCAAAACTCTGCAAAATAAAATGCATGCGGAACTTGCCTCATTTTCGGGACGGGAAATCATCACTTTTCACGAGGCCTTTCCCTATTTTGCGAAGGAATTCGGCTTGCATATCGCCGCGGTTGTCGAACGCGAACCGGGCTCAGAACCCAGCGCCGGAGAGCTTGCCCGTACCATAAGAATTATCAAACACCATGCCGTTACGGCGCTCTTTGCGGAACCGCAATATCCCGCCAAGGCCGCGCAGACCATCGCCGCCGAAACCGGTCTGAAAGTGTACGAACTTGATCCGGCCGCGACCGGCCCGGCCGAAAAGGGCGCCTATATTCGCATCATGGAGGCCAACGGCGCGGTGCTAAAGGAAGCTTTACAATAAGGATTACTTATGGAAAACAAAAGCCCCGATGAATGCCTTGATTGCCGGACCTGTTGCACGCGGCTGGAGAAGGTGGGCGTTGCCTTTGGCGTAAACCAGGTCTTAAAGGACATTAACCTGCACATTCATTGCGGGCAGCTTACGGCCATTATCGGGCCCAACGGCGCGGGCAAAACCACGCTGTTTCGCGCCATTCTGGGAGAGGTGCCCTTTACCGGCGAAATCCATAACGATTTGTCGCACGCCCAAAAACCGCACGACCTTATTATAGGCTACGTGCCGCAGCGGCTTGAATACGATGCCACCTCGCCCGTATCGGTGCTGGACCTGTTCGCCGCCGCGCTCTCGGCGCGTCCGGTATGGACCGGGCAATCGGGCGCGACCATCCGGGCCGCCCGCAGCGCGCTTGACATGGTGGAAGCGGGGCAATTGCTGCGCGCGCGCCTGGGGACGCTCTCGGGCGGGCAACTGCAACGGGTGTTGCTGGCGCTGGCGCTCACCCCCGTGCCCGATTTGCTTTTGCTTGACGAACCAGTATCGGGCGTCGACCCGTCGGGCATCGACTTGTTTTACCGCATGGTCTCCGACCTGCGCCGCCGGCACCATCTGGCGATCCTGCTCGTGTCGCACGACTGCGCCGTGGTGGCGCGTCATGCCGATAGGATGCTGTTTTTGAACCGGTCGATCTTAAGCGACGGGAAGCCGGCGGATGTTCTCGGAAGCGATATCGTTATAAAAACGTTCGGCCGGGTGATTATCCCCGAAGCGGCCGCGTGTGCACGCAGCAGTCAAGAGGACGGCCTATGACGCACATTACTTCATTCATAGGAATATTGCCGTTTGAGTGGGCGCACTACGCTTTTATGCAGAATGCGCTGCTGGCGGTGCTCATCGTGACGCCGCTCTTTGCCTTTTTAGGGTGCATGGTGGTAAACAATCAAATGGCTTTTTTCTCAGACGCCATCGGCCATGCCGGACTTACCGGGATCGCCCTCGGCGCGCTTCTGGGCATGGCCGAGACGCCGCTCTGGTCGATGCTTGTTTTTGCGGTTTTAATGGCCGTGGGCATTACCGTTTTGCGGCGCTACAGCGCGGCCAGCAGCGACACGGTGATCGGGATCGTGATGTCCTTTACAGTTGCGTGCGGCGTGGTGATCCTTTCGCGGGGCGGCGGCTTTAACAAATATTCGCGCTATTTAATCGGCGATCTGCTGAGCATAACGCGCGGCGAAATTTTATCGCTCATCCTAGTGGCGGCGCTCTTTTTGGTTTTTTGGCTGAGCAGTTTTAACCGCATATTTCTGGTGTCCACCAATACCTCGCTGGCCCGCAGCCGCCGCGTAAATATCTGGTTTACACAAGGGCTCTTTGCCTGCATTACGGCGCTCGTGGTAACCATGAGCATTCAATGGGTGGGAATTTTGGTGATTAATGCCCTGATTATTCTCCCGGCGGCGGCGGCGCGCAATCTGGCCCGATCCATGGCCGCCTATCTCTGGATGGCCGCGGGCATGAGCGTGATCGCGGGCGTATCCGGCTTGATTACCTCCTATTATTGGTCAAGTGCGACCGGCGCGACCATCGTGATTTTCGGCATGGTGTTTTATGTGGGTTCGCTGGTGGCCGGCAGGGTGCGGGGGAGATAGAAAACGCGATAGCCAAACATTTTCAAAGCATCTAAGGAATACTATTAATGTTCGAACAAACCTTCAAAAATATCGACGACATTCTCCACAAAGACGCGGGTTGCGGCAGCGAACTTGACTATGTGGAACAGACCTCCTGGATCCTTTTCCTAAAATATCTTAACGATTTCGAAGAAGACAAAAAAGCCGCCGCCGAGCTTTCCGGTAAAACCTATTCAGGCATTATCGACCCGCAATTCCGCTGGGAAAAATGGGCCATGCCCAAAACCAAAGATAACAAACTCGACCACCACATAGCCCTGACCGGCGACGATCTTAAAGACTTTGTAGACCATAAACTTTTTCCCTATCTAAAAAAGTTCAAAACCGACGCCGATAGCCCGGGCACCATAGAATACAAAATCGGTGAGATATTTAATGAGTTAAAAAACAAAATCCAGAGCGGCTATAACCTGCGCGAAGTAATTAACCTGATCGACGAGCTCCGCTTCCGCTCTAATGCCGAAAAGCATGAGATGTCGCATTTGTATGAAGGCAAAATTCAGAACATGGGCAATGCCGGCCGCAACGGCGGCGAATATTATACGCCCCGGCCGCTCATTAAAACGATTGTTAAAATTGTTGCGCCGGAAATCGGGAATAAGATTTACGATGGCGCGGCAGGATCGGCAGGGTTTTTGTGCGAGGCTTTTGAATATCTTAAAGCCAGTAAAAATTTAACTACCAAAGATGCGGAAACCCTGCAAAAAAGAACGTTTTACGGCAAAGAAAAAAAATCGCTGGCTTATATAATCGGTACCATGAACATGATTCTGCATGGCGTGGAGGCGCCGAATATTGTTCATACCAATACGCTTGCCGAAAACCTTGCGGATATTCAGGAAAAAGACCGCTATGATATCGTCCTTGCTAATCCGCCATTCGGTGGCAAAGAACGCGCGGAGGTCCAGCAGAATTTCCCCATTAAAACCGGCGAAACCGCATTTCTGTTTTTACAGCATTTTATAAAAATTCTAAAAGCCGGTGGCCGCGCGGGCGTGGTCATTAAAAACACTTTTCTTTCTAATACAGATAACGCATCCGTTTCTTTACGAAAAACACTTATGGAAAGTTGCGACTTGCATGCTGTACTGGATTTGCCCGGTGGCGTATTTACCGGTGCGGGTGTAAAAACTGTGGTACTTTTCTTTGAAAAAGGGAAACCGACAAAAAAGGTCTGGTATTACCAGCTTAACCTTGATAGAAACCTTGGCAAAACTAATCCGCTGAATGAAAACGATTTGGCGGAGTTTGTGAAGCTGCAAAAAAACAAAGCGGAAAGTGAAAATTCCTGGAGCGTGGATATTGGTAAATTAAACGGCGACGAAGGGCACGATCTGTCGGTTAAAAACCCGAATAAAAGAGAAGAAGCTGCCTTGCGGAAGCCTCAGGAAATTCTGGAGGAAATAAAAAAACTGGATAACGAAAGCGCGGAAATATTAAAGACAATTTCCAAAGGCTTAGCTGAATAATAAATAAATCTTATAGGACCTATTCGACGTATGACGCCAACATCTTTTATTCCGCCCCACGGCAACTACAAAGAACTGCTTTCCTACCAGAAATCAGAAGTTGTTTATGATCTTACTTTCCGGTTTTGTGAACGGTTTCTTAAGAAGAACGACCGCACCATTGATCAAATGGTGCAGGCGGCCCGTTCCGGAAAACAGAATATTGTGGAAGGCAGTAAAGCCTCCGGCACTTCTAAAGAAATGGAAATAAAACTTACCAATGTGGCGCGGGCCAGTCTGGAAGAGCTTTTAGAGGATTACCACGACTTTTTACGCGTGCGCGACCTT